>VHCZ01000048.1 GCA_016871535.1 Verrucomicrobiota bacterium | reverse complement strand
GTCTTTTGTCCGTGGCCTGCGTTGGCTCGGTCCTTACAGCCCGCGTTGGGGATGCTCGGACCTCGCCGCCTTGGCCACAGCCAAAATCCCTCGCCGCAGGACCCCGCGCAATTTTCGGACACGCTCTTAAATGCACCCGCTCGCCAGCAACTTCCTGGACAGTCCCGGAGGCATTTGGGATGTTCCGCAGGCATGATCACGGCACTTGCCCCCAGAATTCTGCCAAAGCAACTACTCCTGACCGAATCCGCGATCGCTGGCGCGATCATCGCCATCTGTTTTCTGTCTCCGCCGCTTCAGGCCCAGAACGAAGTTAAGCCTGGCCGCTTTCACGTCGAGCATCCCACACTCCTGAACCTCGGCTTCGAATGGGCCATCGAAGGCGACGCCAATCGCAACGCAACTGTCGCGGTGCAATTTCGTCCCGCGGGCGAATCGAAGTGGCGCGACGCCCTCCCGCTCGTCCGAATCGGTGGGGAAAATGTTTATCGCCGACGCGAGAACCTCGACTACACGGTCCCGCACGGTTTCGCCGGCTCGATCCTCAATCTTCAGCCGGGCACCGAATACGAATGCCATTTCGTGATGAGCGATCCCGACGGCGTCACTGGCCAGGCCACGCAAAACGTCAAAGTCAAAACTCGCAGCGAGCCTCAACCGTACGAACGCGGCCGGGTGCTGCACGTTTATCCTCCAGACTATTTCGGCCCTCGCGAGCAGCCCAGCTTCACGGGAATCCTGCAAGCCTACTATGGCGCCGGCCTGGGAGATTGGTCGGTCGTCTGGGAACGCCGCGCCCAGCCGGGCGACATTCTTCTGATGCACGCGGGCCGCTACAAACCTGAACGCCTCAATTACGTCGATCCGATGATGGCGCCGTTCGACGGGTCGATGTCGCTCACGCTCAAAGGAACTCCCGACAAACCCATCACGATCAAGGCGGCCGGCGATGGCGAAGTGGTCATCGACGGCGACGGCAACCACCGCCTCTTCGACGTGATGGCTTCCCGCTATCACCTCTTCGACGGCCTCACTTTCAGAAACACGGACGTCGCAATCTTTGCCGGCCAGAAGGAAGTCCTCGGCGCGGTCGGTCTGGCCGTGAAGAATTGCCGCTTTGAAAACGTCGGCTTCGGGGTCTGGACCGAGTATGCGGGTTCGAGCGACTTCTATATTGCCGACAATCTGTTCCTTGGCCGGGATGATCGCTTTCGCCTTGTGGGCTGGGGCGGAGTCCAGCGCGAACCTGGCGGGAACGCCTGGGCCGTGCCCGCCTACGGTTCTCATTTGCTCACCAGTTATTATGCCGTGAAGGTTTATGGCCCCGGCCATGTCATCGCCCGCAATTCGATTGCTTACTTCCACGACGGCATTGCCATTTCCACCTACGGCACGCCGGAGAGCGACCCGGAGCGGCGCGCTTCCTCGATCGACATTTACGGGAACGACCTGCACCTGTTCAACGATGACTTCATCGAAACCGACGGCGGTGTTCACAATGTCCGCGTCTTCAACAATCGCGGCGTCAACGCGGCCCAGGGCGGGTATAGCGCTCAACCGGTTTTCGGCGGCCCGGTCTATTTTTACCGCAACTTGCTCTATCACGTTCCCTCCGGCGTCGCGTTCAAATTCTCCGCCAAGCCTGCCGGCCTTTTCGTGTGGCACAACACGATCATTGGCGAACATCTCCTGGGCGACCCTTCCGCGAACATGCATTTCCGCAACAATCTCTTTCTCGGACGCGACACGCCAGGCCGCGGCATTCTGACGCTGGCCAACTCCACGTCCAACAGCACGACCGACTACAACGGCTACCGCCCCAACCGTGGAGCCAAAGAACAATACCGCTACTTCAAACCCAAGTCTGGACCGAACGTGTACGAGCCCCGAGGAGCGGACTGGCAGGTTTTCTCGATCTTGAAGGAATTCCAAACCGGCACGGGCCAGGAAACACACTCAGTTGAGGTGGATTTCGACATCTTCGAGAAACTTGCCCCGCCCGACCCTGCGAAACGCTACGCTGTGTACCACGCCATGGATTTGAACTTCACGCTCAAGCCAACCAGCAAGGCCGTGGACACGGGCGTCGTGATCCCCACTCTCAACGAAAATTTTGCCGGCCGCGCGCCGGATCTTGGCGCCCTGGAATCCGGCCAACCCGTCCCACACTATGGCCCCCGCTGGCTCACCTGGCAGCCATTCTACCGCTGAGAGCGTGTTTTCAAAAATGGGTGGAACGAGCTACCAGCCCGTTTTCGGCGGCAACTTGCCGCCGAACATTGCGGCAGGCTGGTAGCCTGCCGCAACAGGCCAGTGGACTGTTCCACCCAAGAGGCATTTTCAAAACGCGCACTGAGCTGGAAAAAGCTCCGTTGCCTCCGTTCTCTCCTGTCCAAGAATTCAACGCGTCGGCAGTTTCCACTGATCGTTGAAAAAGCCTGCGCTCACCAGTCGCCCGGGCCACTTCAGCGACGGCGGAGCGCGAAGATCAACGATTGCCCAGTCCGGGAGCTTGGGCGTTTGCAGCGAATTCGATGTCGTGCTGCCCTGCCGGAAAGTGAACCCGCTGTTGAGAACGACATAGCGTTTCCGATTCAGCGGATTTGGGAAAATTAGAACCGCCGCGTGATCGGACGCACTGACGGTTTGGGTTCCGAGCCCGAGTTCGTCGCGCGTCCATTTCACCGGAAGGTCCGGCAACATTTTGGCAAGCAGTTGATTGCTGCCCGGATCACCCCAGAGCACGAGGTTACTTCGCGCGATGTCTTCAGCCGTGATCTCCGAATCGTTCTTGACTCGCGCGTCGCCGCGAAACACTCGCCGCCACTCGACGATCGCGCGCTCCATCTCGCTCACAGCCCAGGCTCCGACTCTTTCATGGAAGGCCGTTCCGGTTGGACGCACAAAAACAAACGAATCCATAAACGCATCGTCAATCGGGCCGGTCAGGCCATGGCGTTTATGCAAGCCCGTTCCCAAGTCGATCGGTGCGCGCCGCCATTTGCCGGCCATTTTGCAGAAGCTCGCCGTGCCGCCCGGCGCAATCTTCTCGCCGTCGATGACGAGGCTTTGGAGTTTCTCCGGCAGCGTAATGGTAAACGCCGCGACATTCCGGGTCGTGACGCGAAGCGCGGCGTCATCGAGTTGCGCCTCGATTTCCGCGCGCTCCCAGTGTTTCTCCAACAGCTCCAGTGTGACCCACTTCACCTGGTTGTAGCGGAGCGTGCAGGTGACGAAGCGGATATGACGCGGGAATGGATCGCGGCCCTTCGCGATGGCGGCGTCGATGCGTCGGGAAAGTTCCTTCTTGGTTTCCGGTTCGTACTTGTGCGCCGTCTTGGGGCCGATCAAGCGTTCGAGCTTCAGGCCCTCCTCTGCCATCGCCATTTCCATGATATCCGCCGATTGCTTTTGCGGATCGATCTCGCCGCTGTAGGCGATCATCGGCACGTCAGCCAGGTTCGCGGCGTAGGCCGTGGCATCGTAAAGGCGCCAAAGCGTCTGCTCCCAAGGAGGAGGCAACTCCTTGTTTTGATCAAAAACCTTCGCGTAAATGGCCGTCTCCGCGAAACCCGCTCCCGCCGACGCGACCGCCCAAAAGCCCGGATAATGGACCGCCATGTGCCACGCGCTGGCGCCGCCCATGGAAAAACCGAGCGCGGCGATCCGGTTCGTATCGATGAGGTAGTGCCGCATGACATCGGCCATCGCCTCGAAGGCATCGACTTCGCCAGCGAATTTGCTGGCGTTGCAGTAACGCCCGTAAAGGTGCAGTTCGAACGCGTTGGTCGGCGCAAACTCTCGCCGGCCCTTCAACTGGCCCGCAATAAAAGCGACTTCCGAAAGCGTATCGTTGCGGCCATGAAACCAAAGGTAAAGCGGCCGAGGCTGGCGGTCTTCCGGCTTCCAATCATCCGGCACGCGCAAGCCGTAAGGTTGCACCGAATCATCGATCCGGGACCTGTAAGCTCGCACGAGCGAACCGTGAGCCGTCGTCCATGGCGAGGCCGCTTGCCGCAGCTCGGCGGCACGCTGCAGACCGAGGATCAGTTGCTCCTTGGCCGAACTTATTTCATTCGGCTTAAAGAATTCACCGTAATTAACCGCATAGCGCACCGCTTTGTGAAAGACCTCCACGTCGGGAAGGAGGGCGAGCAGAGCTGGACGGTTCTTCAGCGTGGACCGCAAACTCTCAATCTCGTTGCCGAGTGTTTCCAGCCGCGCCTTCAACTCAACTGAATCGGCAGCCGAAATCTGAATGCCAGGCGGCGGGGCTTGCTTTGCGGTTGGAGTCGCCTGGCCGAAAGCAAGCAGCGGCGCCAGGCCAATGGCCATTACAACTACACAACGAGAATTCATAAGTTGGACCATTGAGGTGCGTTCTCGGTTGCGAGCTTCCAGTTTCAACCGGGGAGCGCACGCGCCCTCGCGTGCCGATTGTGGCGCCTCGCCGCAATCTTCCACGCGTCGATGGCCACGGTTGATGACGTTTTCAGGCGACGATTCCGTCGGCGAGGCGCCGACGGCGACACGCGAGGGCGCGTGTGCTCCCCATTACCGACTGGCTGAAAGGCCGCCACGGGAGGCCATCTCAGTCCGCGTGGTAGCCCCGCCAGATCCAGACGAGCGTGTCCGCCAATGTCTGCTCGAAAACGCGGCGATCGCAGTGACGCGAGTCCAGGCTGAATACGAACCGGTGATGGTAGCCTTTGGCCTGAAAGGCGTCCGCCGTGCGCTGCCCGGCCATGACCCAGTTGTGATAAGTTTCTTCCGGATCCTTCGCGCGCAAATCGTTTTCCGACACGTGCGTGAAAACGCGCAACGGCTTCTTCTCGCTCTTTTCAATCAGCTTCATGCCGGAATGATACTCCCACGCGCCCAGCGGATATTTGGCCTCCTCGGCCGCGTCGTCGTCCTGCTGATCGACGAACGTCCCGGAGTAAGCAATGATGCGCCGGAACAAATCCGGACGAAACCAACCCATCGTCAACGCCGCCGCGCCGCCGGAACTGCACCCGATGACCGCTTTGCCCCACGGATTGTCCGTGAGGGCGAACCCAGGGTAAGAAGCTTTGATCTCCGCGTTGCTCAGAACCGCGGGCAACACTTCGACGTTGATGAATCGCGCCAGGCGATCGGACATCGTGTCGTATTCGAGACCGCGCTGGCTGTTCTTGCCGTCGTTGCCGCCGTTTTGCACGGCAATCGCAACAAACGCGGGCAGCTTGCGCTTCGGATCTTTCGAAACGGTCAAGTTGTCGAGCGCGTTGCGCACCAGAGGGAGCTGGCCAGGCCCGTCATGAATGATGAGCAACGGCGCTTTTGTGCCGTCCACATACGCCGCGGGCACATAGACAAAAATCTTGCGCTCCGTTCGCACCGGCTTCTTCTGAGGTTCGAGCGTGCCATCGTCGCCGCGAAAGATTTTGCTGTCCGCCAGCCGCATCGTGAACTCGAACGACTTTCCTTTGGGATTGCCGCGATCCGTGAGGTCGGGGTCGATCTTGTATTCGGGGCCGATCGTAAACTTGCCGTCGCCTTCTGCGCCGGGATTTTCCGTGTACGGCTCGGCGGCGGCTGCCAAACGCGCGCACAAACCAAGGAGAAGAATCGTGAATACCCAGGGAGTTGAAGCTGTGAGAACGCGTCTGGTGAACATGGTCGTTGTTTAGAACATTCAGATCGCCGCGGGACAAGTGCAAAAACTGGATTCTCCTCATTCCCAATACGGCTGGATCTCCAAAAAGTTGAAGGTCTGTTCCTGGCCAAACGTATTGCCCGCTTCCGGCACGCTTGGCCAATCCGAAACCGTCAGCTTCGCCGTTGTGCTTTTCGCCCGGAAAACTTTCCAGTGATACGTGATCCAGACCGGGATTTTCGGCTCCGGCGAAGAGGGATACATTTCGCTGAAGGACCGTTTCGCATCGAACTCGACTCCCTCCAGAGTCACGGTGCCGAGAAACCCAGTCGCCTCTTCTCGTTTCTTTGCTTTGGTATTCACCAAATCGTTGTAGTCGCAACAAAGCATTTTCATAGAATAAAGCCGACCCGGTTGCAGGTCCTTGATCGTTTGCGAAAAGATGTTCGGTCCTCTCGCGCTTCGTTTCATCCAGAGAAAAGTGTCGCCGATGTGCTCCGGGTCGGGCGGCCGGCCGAGACCCATGTATCGCCCTTCAATTCGTCCGTAGCGCGGAAAACTTTTGGCGGCGATGCTCCCCTCTGACGCGGCGTGCAGGGTCGAGTTCAGGCCGAGTGGTTGGTCTGGAGAACGCGCAGACATTTTGGTTCATGATGACGTTCAAAAGTTCGTGTGCCTAGTCGAGAACAAAATTCACACCGGCGAACACTCGGAACAGCTCACGCGATATCGCGCTTGGGTAGAGCACGAGTTTCCAGAGTTCCAGCGTCTGTTCGTGTTTCTGACGCTCAGACCGGAGACGCCGTCTGATTCTGCTTACGTCTCGCTGACGTATGCTCTCACCTCGATCAAGAACCTTCAGCGTGGTTTTGTTGGCTTGTTGTCGGAGCGTCGTCGCGATACTCTACGTCCATGACAACGACGGTCTCCGAAAACAACCAAGTCACCATTCCACGAGTTTGAACTGCGCTTGCATCAACTTGGCATGGATGCACTGACGCGCGCCGTGGAACTGGCCCGTAATCGCGCCTTGATGGAGGAAGTCGTGGATGTGAACGAAGCCGTGCGGTGCGAGGCAGTTCGCTTGCGCACAAGCGCCGCAGTGCGCGTTGCCGCGATGGATGCACTGATCGCAGCGACGGCCTCTCACCAAAACGCAACTCTCGTTCATCGCGATCCGCATTTTGCCGCTATTCCTGCGAATCTCCTGACGCAGGAGATTTTGTCTGCGAAGTGAAGGGGGCTCGCGCCAAATTTGGTCTGATCTAATCTAATGAAAACAATGTTCCTCGCCCTTGCGTCGTTCTCCGTCTTGGAATTCCGCGTTGCCTCTGCGGACGGCTGGACGCCCGTCGCGCCGCGCGACGAGATTCGCCCGCAGTTTCAGCGCACCGAAACCGGTGGCAAATCCGGGGACGGCCTCCTCGCCATCCGTGCCGATAAACGAGAAGGCTTGCACGGCTGGTGGCAGAAGACCTTTCCTGTGTCCGCCGGGCAGCACTACCGTTTTTCCGCGTGGCGCCGCGCGGAAAACGTCGCAGTGCCGCGGCGCAGCGTGCTGGCGCGTGTGGTTTGGGGCGACGATGCGGGAAACCCCGTGCCACGGCGCGAAGGGGTCTTGACGAACTTTGCCAAGAACATCGTTGCCACCGCCGAACCCGAGTATCCGCGCGAGAAATTCGAACAGAGCGCGAGCCACGACGATTGGATTGAAGTCTCCGGCACTTATCAGGCGCCACCGGGAGCCACACAAGCGCGGGTTGAACTTCATTTGCTATGGGCGCCCCACGGGCAAGTTCAATGGAGCGATGTTGCGTTCGAGCCCACCGCGGCGCCAGCACCACGCAAGGTTCGCCTCGCCGCCGTGCATTACCGTCCGCGCAACGCCAAAACCCTGATGGACGCCTGCCGCCAATTCGCCCCGCACATCGAAGAAGCCGCGCGCCGTAAAGCCGATCTCGTCGTGCTCGGCGAAACCTTGACTTACGCCGGCGTCGGCTCGAGCTAGGCGGATTGCGCCGAGCCTATTCCCGGCCTTTCGACCGATTACTTCGGCGACCTGGCGAAAAAGCATCGGATCCACATCGTGGCCGGCCTCATCGAACGCGACCGTCATCAATTGTTCAATGTGGCCGTGCTCATCGGCCCCGATGGCAAGGTCGCGGGCAAATACCGCAAAGTCTGTTTGCCGGACGGCGAATACGACAAAGGGATGTCGCCGGGCACGGATTATTCGGTCTTCGACACACGCCTGGGGAAGATCGGCATGATGATTTGCTACGACGGATTTTTTCCGGAAGTCGCGCGCGAGTTGAGCAATCGCGGCGCGGAAATCATCGCGTGGCCCGTGTGGGGCTGCAACCCGGAGCAAGCACGCGCCCGCGCGTGCGAAAACTAGGTCTATCTCGTCAGCAGCACCTACGAAGATGTGTCGCGCGACTGGATGCTCACGGCGGTTTATGGCCAGGACGGCAGTGTGCTGGCGAACGCGCGGGAATGGGGAACCGTGTGCGTCGCCGAAGTCGATCTCAACCAGCGCACCCTTTGGCCGTGGCTGGGCGATTTCAAAGCCCAGATTCCGCGGCAACGTCCCGTCGCGCGTGGGGAATGAACAACAGGAGCAAACGGAGGCAACGGAGAAAGGGAATAGCTGGCATCTCTGTTCCCTCTGTTTCCTCCTGTTCAAATTAGTTTCTTACCATGAGCAACACTTCCAAGATCTCAGCCGAATGTTTGACGCCGATCCTGTACGTCCGAGATTTCGCCGAGGCGATGAATTACTACACGAAGAAATTGCTCTTTGACCGGCTTTGGGATTGGGGCGAGCCGCTCTCGTTTGGCGCGGTTCGTCTGGACAGAGTTGAGATCTTCTTCTGCCTCGGTGCCCAGGGGCACCCGGGGACATGGCTCTCAATTTTCGTGGACGATGTGGACGATTACTTTGAACGCATCACCAAACTTGGGGCGGAGGTGATTTACGGGCCGGTGGATGAACCGTGGGGCGTTCGAGAAATGCACGTGCGCGATCCCAACCAACACGTCATCCGCTTTGGCCACGGCATTCCCCTGCGCGAACCGAAGATGGAGATCGAGCGTGTGGCCGTCGAAACTCGGATCGAAAAGCGCCTTGCCAAGGTGATGCGCGACCTGGCGCGACACAAAAGCATGACCGTCGGCGAGATGCTCGAGGAAACGCTTCTTCACACTTTTGAAAAACTGCCGAACGGCGGCGTAGCCAGCCCGCACACCCAGACGACTTTCGCGCACATCCAGGAGCTTAAGAAAGAGCATGGGATTGATTACGATTGTCACGCGAGCTATCGATTTGTCGAAAGAGCAGTCCCGTCTGAGCGACGACGAGTGGGCAAACGGAAGCGCCCACGACAGAACTCTTATAATAGTAGCGTAAATTTTCGGCTGCGATCGCCCCTCGGTCGCAGCGCTCGCAAAACGTGCCGGGCGGATCAGGAATTCGAGTCCGCTGCTTTCTCACCGGGCAGGTGGAATTCCCTGCTTTGCCAATGCGCTTTCTCTGTGATCTATGCGATCTTCGTGCCTAATCAACTGCCGTTTATGGTTCAGCCGTCCCCTACGGGACTCAAATCTCCCTTACTCGCACCCGGCGTTGAAACGCCGGGCTATTATCCTGTGTCCCTCCGGGACAGAACTGGTTTCGAGCAATCTACTCAAAACTTGATAGGCAAGAACTGCGTTCCCGTGTTCATGCCGGGAATCTACGCCGCAGCCCGGCAAAGTCGAGTTTGAGAAAACATTGGATGCACTGGGATTCAGTCACGCATTTCTTGAACTGCCGAGGTTTCCAGGCACAATGGGGTGAACCATCATGAACACGAGATCCCAACTTCACTCCGCTTCTCCTATCACGCGCCGCAGCTTCTTCAAGGAAGGCGCGATCGTCACCGCCGGCCTTGCTTCGCTCTCGCTGCGGGCGCGGGCGCAGGTCAACAAGAACAGCAAACTCCGCATTTTCCAGATTGGCGTCGGCGGCGTGGCCGGCATGCAACGGAACGGATTGAAGGGCCATCCAATGGTCGAATGGGCCGGCTTCTGCGATGTGGACCGTCGTCAGCTCGACCAGATCAAGAAGCAACATCCTGGCGCCTGGACGCTCAGCGACTATCGCGAGGCCTTTGCTAATCGGGTCAATGACTTTGATGCCGTGATCGTCGATGTGCCGGACTTCCATCATGCTCCGGCGATGTTGACGGCGCTGAAGCACAACAAACATGTCTATGGCCAGAAGCCGCTCGTGCACCAACTTGCTGAACTCCGAATGATGCGCGATGCCCTGGACGCGCGGCCCCATCTCGTGACGCAAATGGGCAATCAACGCGCCTGCAACAAGGGACGCATGGTGTCGGTGGAAGTCCTTCGCCAGAATCAACTGGGCCGGCCCATCGAGGCCTATGTGTGGACCGGCGGCGTGGCGCGCGGCCATTACTTCGCCGATCCGTGGATGTCGTATCCGCCCGCCCAGCCGGTGCCGGAATATTTGAACTGGGATTTGTGGCGCGGCCCCATCGACCATGAAATGCCTTACAGCGAAGACCTCGCGCCGCGGCGCTGGCGCACGTTCTGGGAAACGGGCGGCGGCCAGCTCGCCGACTGGGGCTGTCACCTGCTCGACCTGCTTTACTTCGCTTACGATCTGCCCAGGCCGGAGGCCGTCGTCACGCACACACCCCGGCCATCGGGCATCGGACACACCGCGCACAACCAGAGCACGATTACGTATCCTGGCGGCGGCAAGTTCGCCCGGGAGAAATTCGTGGTTCGCTACAATGACAACGCCCTCCTGCCGTCGTTTGCCGCGCTGGGATTGCCTCCGATCAAGCCCGGGGCGAATCACACCATGGTCGTGTGCGAAGAAGGCACGCTGTTGCTCGAAGCGGATGGAAGACTCAAGATCTTCCGAAAAGGCAAAGAGATGACCGACGAACCGCGACCGGAAGTCGCCCCGCGCAATCACTGGAAAGACTGGGCGGACAATTGTCTCGGCGCCAAGAAACCGCTTTGGACGCCATTCCAGATCGGCTGGCGCATTACCGAGCCGGCGCTTCTGGCGGTGAAGGCCACGCGTTTTCCGGGACAAGAATTGCGCTGGGACGCCGAGAACTTCCGGTTCACCAACCACGAGAAAGCCAACTCGGAAATTCTGTCGCGGAATTATCGGGAAGGCTTCGCCCCGCCGGCGGTGAGTTACTGATCAGACCGTGGGATAGAATACACTTTGTTGCGTCGCATTTGGGCTCAGGCGCGACGAAGGAGAATATCCCTGGTGGGATCTTCGACTGAGGAGCAACGAAGCCAGAGCCCAAATGCGACGCAACCCGCAGGGCCTTTTGGCGGCAGGTTGCCGCCAAACACGGGCTGGTAGCCCGTTCCACCCATTTTTCAGACAGGCTCTAATCGCACCCGGTTGCGGCTCTGGCCTGGCTCTGGCCGTGCGGTGCTCGCTGCGGTTGAACTGAGGACACACCCTGCTCGGCCGCGGCTCGCATGCCGAACTGCGTGAGCTTCTCCCGCATCGTTTGCCGGGAGACGTTCAGCCAGCGAGCCGCTTTAGCCTGGTTGCCGCCGGCCAGTTCGTAGGCGCGAAGGAAGAGTTGCCGCTCCACAGCTTCCAGAGCAGCGGCGTGGGCGTCGGGGATTTCGCCGCGTTTGGCGGCGTCCAGAATTTGGTCCACGAGGGCGGCCAGGGATTGGTCAGGGCTCGGCGGAGGCGCAGCGGCGCGGGGAGCGACGCTCGTGAGGTGCTCGACGCCGACCGGGAATTCGCGCGCCAGGAGGAGGGCCTGGCGCAAGGTATTCGCGAGTTGGCGGACATTGCCCGGCCAGGGCTGCCGCTGGAGCCAGGACACGGCCTCGGGCTGGATGCCCACGCCCGGCAAGGCGAGTTCGAGGCTGAAGCGGCGCAGGAAGTAGTTTACGAGGCCGGGAACATCTTCCAGCCGCTCGCGCAACGGCGGCAGGTGAATGACCACGCTGGCCAGGCGATAGAAGAGGTCTTCGCGAAATTGCCGGGCCGCGATGGCGGCTTCAAGATCGCGATGCGTGGCTGCGAGGATGCGCACGTCCACAGAAATGGTTTCGCGCCCGCCGAGTCGTTGAATGCATTTGTCCTGCAACACGCGCAGCAGCTTGGCCTGCGTGAAGAGACTCAGGTCGCCAATTTCATCAAGGAACAGCGTGCCCGTGTGGGCTTGCTCGAAGCGGCCGATGCGCCGGGCTTCGGCGCCCGTGAAGGCGCCGCGTTCGTGCCCGAAGAGTTCGCTTTCCAAGAGCGTCTCTGGAATCGCCGCGCAATTGACGGCGATGAAGGCTTTGTCGGCGCGGTCGCTGTGCTGAAAAAGGGCGCGGGTGACCAGTTCCTTGCCGGTGCCCGTTTCGCCGCGAATGAGCACGGTGACAGGCTTGGCCGCGACGCGCCCAATCTCCTTGTACACGGCCTGCATGGCGCGGCTGTTGCCGATGAGCGCATCTTGCGCAGGGCTGGCGGTTTCGCCGAGGCTGACTGGCTCGGCGGCGAGACGCGCGCTGGCTGCAGCCTTGGCCAGCAGATCCAGGAGTTCGGGCATTTCGAACGGTTTAACCAAGTATTCGAACGCGCCGTGCTTGGTTGCTTCGATGGCGGTCTCGGTGGTGCCGTGAGCCGTCATGAGGATGATGGGCAAACGGGGGCGCGCGGCATGAAGGCGCTGGATGAGATCCAGGCCGCCGAGCCCCGGCATTTTGAGGTCGGTGAGGACCACATCGAATGGCTCGGCCTGCGCCCGAGCCAACCCGTCGTCACCGCGATAGGCGATGGCCACGGTGTACCCTTTGGCCGCGAGAACCCGTTCGAGCGAGAGGGCGGCGCTTTTGTCGTCTTCAACCAACAGGAGACGGGTGGGCTGTAAATTCATTGAATCAAGGGAATGATCCCTCTCCCCGCGCTATTCACCCGCTTCGCATGCAGCCGCGCGGGGAGAGGCAGGGAGAGGGGCGCATGTACTCTTGCTACGTTCCAGAATGCGGGCATGCCATGTTTCATCGGCGCTTCAGCGAGTCATTGAGGGCAATGGGCATCAGCACGCGGAAGGTGGTGCCTCGGTTCGGTTCACTTTCGTACTCCAGACGGCCGCCGTGCTTTTCCACAATCCGCGCGGCGATGCTCAGACCCAGGCCGGTGCCGGCTTCCTTGGTCGTGAAGAACGGGTCGAACAGCCGCTGGCGCGCCTCGGGTTGGATGCCTTTGCCGGTATCTTGCACTTCGAGCGCGACCAAGGCGCTTTCATGTCGGCGGCGGCGGCCAGGCAAGGTGCGCGTGCGAAGTGTGATCGCGCCGCTGGAGCCGATCGCTTCGGCGGCGTTGTTCACCAGGTTGATCAGCACTTGTTTGAATTGCGGCAAATCGGCCTGAATCTGCGGATCGGCGAGGAATTCGGTCCTCAATTCAATCTGGTTCCGAGCCAGTTCGGCGCCGAGCAACGCGACGATTTCACGCAAGGGCGCGGTGGCCCGGATCGGCGCCAGCTTCGGCTCCGAAGGACGCGCGAACCGCAGGAAGTCTTTGATAATGAGATCCAGCCGGGAGATTTCGTCGCTGATGAAACGGTTATCCTCCTGTTCGGGTGTGCCGGAGCGAAGTGATTCTTGTTGGGTGAAGAGACGAGCCTTGATGGCGGTGAGAGGATTGCGGATTTCATGGGCGATGCCTGCGGCGAGCGCTCCAAGCGAGGCCAGCTTTTCCTGGCGCTGAATGATGGCCTGGCTTTGGGTAAGTTGAAGCTGCAACGGGGCGATCATTCCGCGATAGATCAGCCCGGCTAGAGCGACTCCCATGACAATGAGCAACACGGAGGAGAACACCAGCAGGCGCTCCAGAACCGCAACCGCGCGCTGGGACTGACCCAGGAACAAGTCCAGGCTCGCATGCTGAGCCTCGCCCAGATGGCTGATGAGGTCCAGAAGAGGCGCTGACTCTCGATCCACCCACTCTGCACGGGCCGCGGGCTCAAAAGCCGGCGCCCGCTCAGAGGTTTGCAGGAAGAGCGCGCCGACGCGGTTGAAGTAGAGGCCGAGGGCCTCTGAAATTTGCCGGACGAGCTGGCGCTCGCGTTCCGTCCCCAGCGCGGGTCTGGTCCGGTCAAGCCATGATCGAAGGGCGGCCTGTTCGCGATCGAAGTCGGCGCGGGCGTTCGGGTCGGTGCGCCCGTTGAGCGCGAGGAACCGATCGTTCATCTCGCGGAGATTGGCTTCCAAATGGGCCGCCAGGTGGAAGCTGTCCACGTGCGCCGAATCCAGTTTGCCGCGCAGGTCGGCCACTTGCTTCCACGCCGTGGCCTCGAACCAGGCGATGACGACGATGCCCAGCCCGACAGCCAACGCGAAGCCTGTTAATCCAAGTCTAAAAGGGTTCACCTGCACATTCAGTTGCCAGACCTGACCAGCGGCTGATCATCCACCTGGCCTTGGACTTCTTCTCACCATTCGTAATTCGCGGATTTTCACTGGTCAGCCTCAAAGGCCCCATGCTGGCACAGCGCCCGCTAGACGGTCTGGCAAGAACCGAACCAAAAACGAAATTAGTCAAGAACCATGAAAAGCCAAGTCATCCTGAAATCGTTCGCATGATCGAAAAACGATTCAAAGAACTGCTCTTGGTCTGCCGGCGTTTGATCCACGACGGCGTTCTCTTGGAAGACGAGGTCCGATACTTGAACCTCTGGCTCCAGGCCAATCCACAAGTCGCTTTTCGGTTCCCCGGCCAACAGGTTGCTGCGCGACTCAAGAGGATCTATGCCGATGGCGTCGTCACGGAGGAGGAGCGAAAAGACCTCCTGGATCTCCTGCGGAAAGCGACTCGCGATCCGGGCCAGACGCAAGCCCGGACCGCAACCTCAGTCAACTTACCCTTTGATCACCCGGCCCCCGAAGTCCACTTCATGAATCGGCATTTCTGTCTTGCGGGAAGATTTTTTTGCGGCTCGCCCAGATGGTGCCGAACAAGGATCGAGGCGTGTGGTGGTGAGGTGGATGACCAACCCAAGCCGTCCACAGATTACGTCGTGATTGGGGCGGCGGGCGACAGCGATCCAAACCTTCTTGAGAAAGTGGCCGGCATTCGCGAGAAGCTCAAGGTCATCTCGGAAGAGCATTGGCTGAACGCTCTGAGAAACCGGTGACCCTCCAGCTTCCATCTCGGGCCAACCAGTGGCCACTGGAGCCACCTCAAAAGCGCTGTGGCCTGACCGCAAGTCCTTGCAAATCGCAGTTCAGGCCGCGAGGATGCGGCCTGGCACGCCAGCGGCTCTAGGCCAGCGAACAACCGTAGGAAACCGAAGACATGCTTATGCTGTTGACGATCTTCATTTCAACCATGGCGATCGCCCTGCTGGCACGATGGCACGTGCGGCGGAGGTACACTCGTTTCAGCCAGGTGCCTGCCAGCGCTGGCTTCACCGGCGCGGAGGTCGCGCGCCAGATTTTGGAGGCGGCTCATATTCACGAGGTGGAGATCGTCGAGCACGAGGAACTGCTCGGCGACCATTACGACCCCATTCACAAGCGGTTGGTGCTCTCGGCGGCGAACTATCACGGTACCTCGGTGGCGGCGCTCGGTGTCGCGGCGCACGAAGCCGGGCACGCCCTTCAACATCAACAAGCCTACGCGCCCTTGCACCTGCGCATGGCCGCCGTTGGGTTGACGAACTTTGCCAGTCAGATCGTCACGTTTCTCCCGCTCTTGGGCATGGGGACAGGTCTGCTCTCCGCGCAACTCGGGCTGACGGTGATGGCCGTGGCCTGGGGCACGATCATGACGTTCAACCTCGTCACGCTGCCGGTGGAGTTTGACGCGTCGCGCCGGGCCAAGGTGCTGTTGGCGCGCATGGGCTTTATCAGCGCGGCGGCGGAGAACGCCGCCGTGAGCAAGGTGCTGAATGCGGCGGCGCTGACCTACGTGGCCGCGTTCCTCACGTCGCTGATTTACTTCCTGTTCTACCTGCTGCCGCTGCTGACCGGGCGGAGCCGAGACTAACCCGAAATGAGACGTGATCGAAGGGCTATGAGAACCAGGTTTCTTCCCAGGACCATCGAAGCGAACGTTGGGCTGACAGGCGGAAGGCAATACGTTCCGGAGCGCGCTCTGGCTTCCGCACTCGTTCTCTGGGTGCTCCACGCCCTCAACTTGCCGTTTCTGACCGGGAAGGCGCCAACATAGAGACTTTTGTATATGCGCTCGTGAAGCCGGCCAAGGTTGGCCTGACCCAAGACTGCCGATGAACGCCAAGATATCCGGTTATCTGATTCTCTACGGGGTTTTTATGATTCTCCTTGGAGGAGTTGGTTATTTATCGAACCCAGAAAAGGCGAAGACGGCGCTCATGGCTGGCGGCTCTTTCGGTGCGCTCTCGGTGGTTTGGGGAGTCCTTTGGGCACGCGGCCTGTGCTGGAGCCGGTTCGCAGCCCTGGCAACCACGATCGTGATCATTGTCGCATCTACCGGGCGCGGTATTCTTGGATGGCAAGCCGTCACCGAAGGACAATCCGAAAAGCTGTTCGCGGCCTGTTTGATTACCGTGATGCTGGCGGCTTCCATCGCAATGCTAATCGGGTTAGTGAAGTCGCTCAAACTCCGCCCAGCCGCCGTTTCGGCTCAAGCCAATCGCGCGCCGGAAAAGCCGGAACCGCCAGAGTCACACGCTCAGGAAAGACCGACCTAAACACGACCTCAAAAAAAAAGACGCATATGAGTCCCCGCTACGACGAACCGCCGTTTGAAGATCAATTGGCCCGGCAATTCGAGCAAGCCGGCCGGTTGCTCAAGAAATATCTGCCCAAAATTCTGCCGGTGGCCTTGCTCCTCGCCGCCGCCGTTTGGCTGTCCTCCGGCGTGTACGTCGTCGAGCCCGGCCACAAAGGCGTGGTCCGCACGTTTGGCAAAGAAACCGCCCGCACCGCCCCCGGCCTCAATTACCGCTATCCGTGGCCGTTTCAGAAAGTAGATGTCGTGAGCGAAGAACAGATTCGCCGCATCGAAGTCGGCTTTCGCAGCGGACAACGGGTCCAGGAAGAATCGATGATGCTCACGGGCGATGAGAACATCGTCGAGGCGCAGATGGTTGTGCAGTTTCGCGTGGCTGATCCCGGCAAGCTGCTCTTCCGCCTGCGCGATCCGGAAGGCTCCTTGCGCGCCGCCACGGAGGTCGCCCTGCGCAGTGTTGTCGGCAGCATGACCATTGACCAGGTCATGATTGAAGAACGGGCCAAGGTGCAGGAGGACACCCGCGCTTTGGTCCAGCGCCTGATGGATGATTACCAGTCGGGCCTGGTCATCACCGAGATCAAGCTTCAAGCGGCAGACCCACCCGATGCCGTGCGCGATGCCTTCCATGACGTAGTGCGGGCCCGCGAAGACAAGGAGAGGTTGATCAATCAGGCGCGGGGCTACCAGGCGGACCTCCTGCCCCGGGCGCGCGGTGAAGCCCAGAAGATTCTCCGAGAAGCCGAGGGCTACAAAGAGCAGAGGGTTCTCCTGGCTCAAGGCGAAGCCGCGCGCTTCCTGAGCGTGCTGGCTGAATACGAAAAGGCCAAGGACGTCACCCGCGACCGGCTCCACCTGGAGACGGTCGAAAAAATCCTGCCCGACAGCGACAAGGTGATTGTGGATGGCGCAGTTGGCCAGCGGTTGCTGCCACTTCTGCCCGTGGGCGCTGCGCATGGCGCGACCTTGCCTCTGCCCGCGCGGCCAACGCAATGAATCTGTGGAACGAACTGAACGAACTATGAAAACAAAACTCTTCAGCATCGGCGGCCTGATGGCCCTGGCCTTGGTCTTCGCCGTGACGCCGCAGACGTTCGTGGCGGTCAACGAAACCGAGCAAGTCATCATCACCCAGTTCGGAGAATACATCCGCACCATTCAACAACCAGGTTTGACGCTCAAGGTCCCCCTGCTCCAAACCGCCAACCGTTTCGAGCGGCGTATCCTGGCCAGCGACGCCCCCAAGACCGAATACCTCACACAGGATAAGAAACGTCTGGTGGCTGATCCCGTGACCCGCTGGCGCATCGCCGATCCACTCCAATTCTACAAGACCGTGCGTGACGAGTCCGCGGCCCGGGCTCGCTTGGATGACCTTGTGTTCAGCGAGCTGCGCCGTGAAGTCGCCAGTCACACCTTCGCCGCCGTCATCGGCGCCAAGCGGGAGACCATCGTGGATAATGTGGCCAAGGCCGTGCGCGAAAAGGCGCGCGAGTTTGGCATCGAAGTGGTGGATGTTCGCATCAAGCGAGCCGACCTGCCGGGCGAAGTCCAGCAGAGCGTCTTTGCCCGCATGCAGGCCGAGCGTGAGCGCGAAGCCAAACGCTACCGCAGCGAAGGCCAGGAAGAAGCCGCCAAGCTGATGGCTGAGACCGACAAGCAACGCACCATCGTCCTCGCCCAGGCGAAACAAGACTCTGAAAAGCTCCGCGGTGAAGGCGATGCTACGGCCACGCGTATCTACGCCGAGGCCTACGGCAAAGACCCGGAGTTCTATGGCTTTGTGCGCAGCCTCCAGGCCTACGAACAATTCCTTGGCAAACGCAGCACTCTGGTGCTGGCAGCCGATTCCGAACTCTTCCGGTACTTACCGAGCCCCCATCGTGCGACCGCCGCGCCTAAACCGGCCCCGGAACCATCCCGGGCAGCTCAACTAACTCCTAAACCGTGAAGACAACGTCCCGAACCTTGTCGGCGGGATGAATTCCCTGCTGAGAGTCGCCATCAACAAGGCGCTCCGCATTGTGGAAGCGAAGGTTGAACATCGCTGGCTCATGCGTGCGCGGCGGGTGCGTAGCAATCTCCAGGCACCAGCCAACTTTCGGAATGGACGCGGCCATGGCTGAGGTGGAATCCAAGTGCTTTGCCTATGGGCGCTGACGAAATCCTGATCACGGTGGTGCAGATTGCGGCGGTGCTGGCGCTGGTGCTGTTAAATGGTTTTTTCGTCGCCGCCGAGTTTGCGCTGGTCAAGGTCCGCGATACCCAGCTTGAGCCTCTGGTGTCCAAGGGACATCGACGCGCCCGAACCGCTCGACGCATCGTGCACAACCTGGACGCGGTCCTGAGTGCCACGCAACTTGGCATCACGCTGGCCAGCCTGGCTCTCGGATGGGTAGGCAAGCCGATCTTCGCGAGTCTCCTGGCGCCCGTGGTGAATCTACTGAACATCGGCCCGGAACAGGCCGACTGGCTGGCCTTTGCCGTCGGGTTCACGGTCATCACCTTTTTGCACATTGTCGCGGGGGAGGTTGCGCCCAAGTCCTTGGCCATTCAAAAACCGCTGCCCACTTCGTTGTGGGTCGCGTTGCCGCTCCATTGGTTCTATAAGCTCTTTTATCCCTTCATCTGGGTGTTGAACCACGCCGCCTCTTGGCTGCTGCGCCGCTGTGGAGTTGAGCCTGTGAGCGAAGGGGAACTGGCTCACTCCGACGAGGAGCTCCGGTTGATTCTGGCCCGGGGCCGCCGCCACGAAGGCGGTCCGACGCTGGGGCAGGACATCACGTTGAACGCTTTCGACTTGCGGCATCGTCGCGTGCGCGACGTGATGCATCCGCGGCAGGAAATCGTGGCTTTGGACACCGAGGCCACGATTGCTGAATGTTTGGCCCTGGCCGAGCGCACTCGTTATTCGCGCTTTCCACTGTGTGAAAGCGGCAGCCTTGATAAGACCCTTGGCGTGGTTCACTTCAAGGACTTGGTGGCCCTGCGCCACGAAGCCAAACACGGACGCGACCTGGGGCGAGTCGCCCGAAAAATCATCTTCGTTCCGGAAATCGCCCGGTTGGAAAAGCTGCTCAGCCTCTTCCTGGAGCGCAAATTGCACTTCGCGCTCGTCGTGGACGAATACGGTGGCACGGTCGGGATGGTGACCCTGGAAAACGTGCTGGAGGAACTGGTCGGTCCGATCCAGGACGAATTCGATCAGGAATTGCCGCTCGTCCGGCAGACGGGTGAGCGTGCCTGGGAACTGAGCGGAACTCTGCCTCTGCACAAGCTGGGCGAACTAACCGGCGAAAACTCCGCCGACGCCGGTGAGGCGGCCACTCTGTCGGGTCTGGTGACACATCGCCTGGGTCGGTTCCCCAAGGTGGGAGACGTGTTGGCGCTGGGCCACTGCAAATTGTGTGTGGTGGAAACGGACGGTCCACGGGTGGCGTGGCTGAAACTGACGCACCTGGCGAACGGGTTGCACGCCACCTCGCTCCGAGAGGGGGCCGACCCTGCTGAAGCGGCAGGAGGGCGGTCTCCAAGCCAAACCGTCACAACACCGCGTTCATAGGAGGACCTGATTATGCGCGTTAAGCCACCTCTTTCATGAATCCAGCCGTTGACATTGGCGCCGAGCCTGTCCGCAAGATCGCTTTCTCGCACGAACTCCAGGCTTTGATGCAACAGTTCGCTGACCGCCCCGTGCGCGTTGCGGAATTGCTGGCGGCCACGCAGGGCCGCGGCTACGACCTGTTGTTGGTGTGCATCGCACTGCCATTTTGCACCCCCGTCCCGATGCTGGGATTGTCGATGCCGTTCGGGCTCGTGGTCGCGCTCATCGGCGCGCGGCTCGCCTTGGGACAGAAGCCCTGGCTGCCGCAGCGGCTCCTCGCGCGCGAACTTCCGTCGCAATTTCTCGCCAAAGTCCTCGGCGCCGCCGCCCGCATCGTGAAACTGCTGGAGTGTGTCTTGCGCCCACGCCTGGTGTTCTTGCACGAGACACTGGTATTTCGCCGCATGGCGGGCGCCCTCATCATGCTCTCCGGAGTATTTCTGCTCCTGCCGCTGCCGGTGCCATTCAGCAATTCGCTGCCTGCTCTCACCGTTCTGCTGCTCGCCGCGGGCGCACTGGAACGAGATGGACTCTGTTTTGTGGCCGGGTGCGCGTTCTTTACTGTTACGGCCGGGTTTTTCCTCTTGTTGGCCGTAGGCGGCATGCAGACGGTGGAAATGCTTCGAGAGGCACTGACGGCTGAATAAACAACCGGAGGTTTAACAGATACGGCCGGCAGCCGGCACGCGCGAGCGCGCGCGTGCTCCCCACTTCCAATTGAAATCGTTCCGGGTCAGACCAGCGCATCTCGGCAATACTCGATGGTGCGGGCGATTTCTTTCATGCGATCCGAACCGGCGGGAATCTTGTATTCGAATTCGATTGTGGCCTGTATGTTCCACTTCTTGTCGCGGATCAGGCGCAGGAGGTCTTTGATCGGCGTGTCCCCTTCGCCGAACGGCGTGTTCGGTCCGTTGTTCAGCTTCCGGTCTTTCACGTGAACGTGCGTCACGCGTTCGTGGTGCTCATGGATGAAAGCGGCGGGCGAAACATTGTTGCCGGCCACGAAGTGTCCAAGATCGACGTTCGCGCCGTTGTATTTCGCGAGAGCAAAGGCCCGCTCCCAATGTTCGGGCTTGGTGCTGGCGTGGCCGTGGAGTCCCACCATGAGCCGATGCTTGTCGGCAAACTGGCCAACGCGTTTGAGGTCTGCGTCCCGGTTCACGATCTCGGTCGAAATCGCCCGTCCGCCCAGCGTCTTGGCGAGGGTAAAGACGTAATCCAACTCGTCCTCCGACATCTGGAAGAGTCCATCCACCTTGACGATCTCGATCAGAACTCCGGCATCCTCGTACTTCTTGCGAAACTCCTTCGCGCGGTCCACGGAAACGGATTTGCGCCATTTCGACAGATGCTCGGCTCGGACCGCGGGACTAGGAGCATCAGCGGTTTTTTTCGGAAAGATGAGATCGGCCTGGGCGCCGAGGAAAGTTTCGACGGGTTGTGTTCTCAACTCGACCGCGCTGAGGCCGAGCTGGATACAGTTCTTGAGGATGTCGTCGCCGCTCATGGCGCCGTTGGCAAAGCTGTAAGGCACGTTCAACCCCACCTGCACGCCGGCGAACTTTGAGTTGGGCTTCCCGTGCGGAGTCTCGGCGCCGCCCAGCGGATTCAGGGTTGCCAGCAGTCCCACGCCCGGCAATACAGCCAACGACCGTTTGGCGAATTCACGTCGCGAGCACCGCGCCGCGCCGGGCTTTTGGTTTTGGATGTCTAGCGCCGGAATCAAGTTTCGGTTTTCGTCAGGATTCATGCCGGTGATCTTAGGTCGCCACCACCGAAGGGAAAGTGCCTTTTTCGGATCTTCGCCATTTTCAGTGGCGGCGCTTGTGGATTTCAGAACGTCACCGTTCCCCTCACCCTGTCCCTCTCCCCTCCGGGAGAGAATTCTCCGATCAAAGGTTCGCGCATTGAACCCCTGAATCGGTCTTTTTTGACCACCGATTTCGCGGATTTCGCGGATGCCGAAGCGCCTTTATCCGTGTGATCCGTGTAATCCGTGGTTGAATCAGGTTCGTGAGGAGGGCTGGAGTGGGAAGGTGACCTCAGAGACCCCAGGAACCGAGGGTCTGCGAGGAAACGCCTTTGCAAAGATTCCCCGGCGCTTGCTGAATAGGGTTTGAAAAAGAGTGTTGAATCGGCAAGCTCCCGGTCCATGACATCCGTTCCTGTCGAGGGCTTGATTCGTCCGCCTGCCGATTGACCCCAAACTTTGCTCCCCCTCTCCTGCAAACCGATGAACCCGGCCTCACACGCGCCCAACTCAATTCAACAGGGCTGGTGGCTGAGCGCCTCCATTGCCATGGCCGTCCTGGCATTCGCGAGCCTGGTTTTGAGTTCGTGTTCCACGCTGACCCGAACGGTCGTTGCCCCGCCGGAAATCGAAGGCGCGACTTTCGTGGGCAACCAGTCGTGCGCGGATTGCCACACGAACATTTCGAGGATCTTCCCCGCCAGTCCGCACGGGCGCTTCTACAAAGACGATTTGAAATGGGCGAGCCTCGCGGGCTGCGAATCCTGCCACGGTCCGGGCAGCAAACACGTCGCGGCCGGAGGGGGCCGGGGCAAGTTCATCGTCAATCCGGGCAAGGACGCCGCAAGCTGCTATCAGTGTCACCTCGAAGTTCACGCCGAATTCAAACTGCCGCACCACCATCCGGTCGTGGAAAACCGCATGAACTGTGTGGATTGCCATGACCCGCACGGGCGCGACATCCGAAAGCCTGCGGGCGGGCTGGCGATGGCGCAGTTGAATCAATCGTGCGCGCAATGCCATCGCGAGCAGGCGCGGCCCTTCGCGTTCGAGCATGAGGCGCTGCGCGAAGGCTGCACGACTTGCCACAATCCACACGGCTCGATCAACCAGAAGCTGCTCGTGGAACGGGACAACAACCTTTGCCTGAAATGCCATGCGCAGGTCCAGGCCGCGGCGGGGCAGATCGTGATCGGGAAGCTGGATCACTCCAGTTTCGTGCGACGCGGCGCGTGTTGGTCGTCCGGGTGCCACACGGCGGTACACGGGTCGAACATCAGCCCGCGGATGTTGTATTGATTCTTGAATCGGTCGCGTGAGAACTCAATTTGCGAGAACTGATCCTGGCCCGGCAGCCAAGGTATGGCAGGCTTCCAGCCTGCCTGTATCGCGCATTTTGCGACGCATCCTTTGGGGCAAGCTGGAAGCCTGCCCTGCCTTGGCGCGGCGAGTTTGCCGTACGGTTTTAGCTTTCGTAATCCTCCTGCGCCTTGACGGTGCGCTGAATGGAGCGGAAATCGACGTCAGCAAACTTCCGCCGCCCGCGCCAACCCGGGTGGATTTCGACCGCGACATCAAGCCCATCTTCCAGGCCACGTGCTTCCGCTGCCACGGCCCGGAGCGGCCCAAGAGCAGCTTCCGCCTCGATAATCGCCAGGACGCGCTCAAGGGCGGCGACAACGGCGTGGCGATTGTTCCCGGCGACAGCGCCAAAAGTCCGCTCATTCACTTCGTCGCGGGCCTGGACGAAGACCTGCCGATGCCGCCCAAAGGCAAAGGCGAACCTTTGACCCCGGCGCAAATCGGGTTGTTGCGCGCCTGGATCGATCAAGGCGCCAAATGGCCGGAAGGAAAGCCGGCCAGCACGCTCTCGTTTTCCATTTCCCCATCCGTGCGCTGGGTCACAGTGAGCGGCAACGAGCAGAAGTTTCGCGAGGATTGGTGGCAAAAGGAAGGTTTCACGCGCGGGCTCGAACACTTTGAATTTCGGGAGCAGGTCGGCAAGGATGCCGAACTGGTCGTCGAAGGCCGCGCGATGTATGAGGAGGATTACCGGCTTTCGCTCCGGCTTTCCAAGCGCGACCTCGGCTTCATTCGCGCCGGCTACTCGGAGTATCGGAAATCCTTCGACGATTCCGGCGGATACCACAGCGCGTTTGATCCGCCTTCCTATCGCCTGGGCCGCGACCTGGAACTTGACCTCGGCACGGCCTGGGTCGATGTCGGGCTCACGCTGCCGAAATGGCCGCGCCTGACGCTCGGTTACGAACACCGGTTCAAGGATGGCACGAAGTCAGCCCTGCAATGGAGCGCGGTGGGCACGGATCCGGACGCGCGCGCGATTTATCCGTCCGCGAAACAGATCGACGAAACCGTCGATATCATCAAATTCGACCTGAGCCACGAGATCCGGGGGGTGCTCATCGAAGACAACTTTCGCGGCGAGTTCTACAAACTGCGGTCTCAGCGTGAGAGCCTGGAATTCTTCACGGGGGTGACGGCGGTCCCGGACAGCCTCACGCAGTACCGCGACCGCACGGAATATTTCCAGGGCGCCAACGCGTTCCGATTGGAGAAACAGCTCCGGGATTGGCTGCTCCTTTCGGGCGGCTACCTCTACACGCGCCTGGACGGAGACGCCGCCTTTGCGCTCGAATCCTTTTTCCCAACCGATCCGACAGCGCCCCCGTTTCTGGGAGATTTCACCGATCAAATCGTGCTGGATCGGGAGTCGCACATCTTCAACGGCAACACGAGGCTCGGCCCTTGGGAAGGATTGACCTTCACGGCCGGCGTTCAGAACGAATGGACGCGGCAACGGGGCTTTGGCCATGCCATGACCCTGGGCGGCTTTCCGACCCTCCTCAATTCCGACCTCGACAAGATGGCAGTCGAGGAAGATTTCGGCCTGCGCTACACGAGAATTCCATTCACGGTTTTGTTTGCTGACGCGCGCTTTCAACAGGAACGCGTCGGTCACTTCGAGCAAAACCTCGTCGAGGACCGCCGCGGCGACGCGAATGATTTCCTGCGCGACACAGATGCTTCGAATGACCTCAAGGATGTGCGCGCCGGGTTTAACCTTTCGCCGTGGACGAAGGTCAATCTGGTTTCCAGCTATCGCCATCGCATTCGGGAAAACGACTTCGATCACCTGACGGACACGGATCAATCCAATCCGGCCCGCCCGCCGTTTGGCGTTCCTGGAAATGGATACCCAGCCTTTATTCTGGCGCGCGACACGGTAAGCGACGAAGTCGAGGCCAAGTTGGTCCTGCACGCGGCTTCATGGCTCAAAACGAGCCTGAAGTATCAACTCACTGCGACGGAATACACGACAGCGACCGCTCCCAGCATCACGGCCTTCCCCCGCGTGCAACAGCCCGGCGGCGAAATCCTCGCCGGGAATTACGACGCCAATTCCTACAGCTTGAACACGACCTTGACCCCGTGGCGCCGGCTTTATCTCTCCGCGACTTTCCTCTACAGCGATTCGCGGTTGGTCAGCGGCGTGAACAACGGAACCAGCCTGGTGCCCTATGCGGGCGACGTTTACAGCGTGCTGTCGAGCGCGAACTTCGCGTTGAACGACGCCACCGATCTCCACGCCTCCTATTCTTTCTCGCGAGCGGACTACGCCCAGGCCAATGAACCAGATGGCCTGCCGCTGGGCATCGTCTATGATCGCCACGGATTGGTGGCCGGAATCCGGCGTCAGTTCAAGAACAAGGTTTCGACCAACCTCCAATATGGCTTCTTCCGCTACCGCGAGCCCACGGCAGGCCGCGGAAACGACTACACGGCCCACGCGGTGTTCGCGACCGTCAACGTGGTGTTGCGGTGAAGACGTTCCTCCTTTCCACGCGCAACGCCCACAAGGTGGCTGAAATCCGCGCGCTCCTTGGAGATGCGTTCGAGTATTTGACTCTCGCCGATTTCCCGGAAGCGCCGACGGTGAAGGAGGACGCGGATACTTTTGCAGGGAATGCGGCCAAGAAGGCGGTCGAACTTGCGGCATGGGTGAGCCGCCAAGGAATCTCAACTCTCAAATCTCAAATCTCAGATCTCTGGGTGCTGGCGGATGATTCGGGTTTGGAGGTGGATGCGATCGGGGGCGCGCCAGGCGTGCATTCCGCGCGGTTCGCGGCGCTGGATCAAGGCGCGCCCGGCAATTCGCCCGATGCGGCCAACAATGCCAAGCTTCTGCGCTTGCTGGACGGCGTGCCGTGGGAAAAGCGGACGGCTCGATTCCGCTGCGTGATTGCCATCGTCGCCGTTCGAACGTTAGCAATCGCCACCACGGATCGAAGTTCAGTGGATGTTCAAGGATTTCAAGGAACGTGCGAAGGACGCATCGGCCTTGCTCCTCGCGGCGATGCCGGCTTCGGCTACGATCCCTTGTTCGTTCCCGACGGTTTTGCACAAACTTTCGCCGAACTGGGCGAAGACACGAAGAACCAGATCAGTCATCGGGCGAAAGCGCTGCTGAAACTGCGGCAGTGGCTGAAAACGTAGGACAGGTTTCCAGCCTGCAGTTCGAGAAGCGGCCTTGGCTGGCCGGGAACTTCCAGGAACGGTTCCTGTTCCGCCAAGTTTGGAGTGCGCCAGTCTTCTGGCGCTTCCCATGAACCGTTCCCTCCGGACCGTGGCCTTTAGGCCGCTTCAACGCTGGACTCCGGAGAGTGCGCGGAAGCAGCCTGAAGGCTGCGGTCCGCACGGTTTTCGGTTCAAGGGTCATGTGCATGGCGCCGCGGCCATGGCAGCTTCCCATGAACCGCGTTCCACTCGATTCCACTGCGTCCCCGACTTTACTCAGCGGTCGAAAGCGCAATTTCAGGGACGCGGTGGAACGCGTCCTTTACCAGTTTCATGGGCCGTGCGCACCGTAGAAGCCTCCAAGACGCGGACGCGTCCACGCTCGCTCCTGTCAGTCCAATCCGCGACGCGCGCCGGTTACTCCGCTTTCGCCCAGGTCATCTCCAACTGCCGAATATAATCCTTCACCACTTTTCCGGACCCATCCAACAGCTCGATCTTCAGCGTGTCCACTTTGACGATGTTGCCCGGAGTCTTGGCTTCGGGCGCAACTCCCGGCTGGCGGCTTGGCCGCAGCCTGGGTCGCCACTTCGGTTTTGGCTTTTTGCTCCGCAACGCGAGCTTCCGCCGCGCGAACCCTGGCTTCCTCTCGCGCCATTTGTTCGGCCACACGCTTTTCTTCGGCCAACCGCCGGGCCTCGGCCTCGGCCTTCAACCGCGCCTCGTCACGGGCTTTTCGGTCTGCTTCGAACCGCGCGCTTTTCTCCGCCAGGAGGCGGGCTTCTTCCTCCGCTTTCTGACACTCTCTCGCTTCGGCTTCTGCCTTCGCACGGGCGGCCTCTGAGGTTTTGGCTTCCTCTCAAGCCTTCTCCTCACTTTCCCGCCGGGGGACGAGAGCGAGTTGCACAGGTTTAGCGTCCGCGTTGCCCCACTTGATGGTTTTGAGGAAAGGAATGCTGCTCAAAATGGCCGTGCCGGATCGGTTCAGCACCAGGATGCGCAGGCTATCGGTGGTGAACTGCGGAGGCACTCCGGGCTCGTCGTTGAAATACTTCACTTTGATCGAGATGAGCGCTTTGCCGATCCCGATGGCCGCGGGGTCCGCGCCGAACCAGGCCGTGACGCCTTTCTGTCCTTTTTTCTCAATCACGGGAATGACCAACGCGGTCGGGCCGCCAAACCCGTCGTAGCCGCAATCCATGGTGAGGACGGCTTCGGTGCCATCAGCGCTTTGGCTGGTGATCCGAAGGTTGGTAACTCCCGTGCTGGGACGGCCTTGAAAAGGACCGGGCTGAGTCAGGACCGGTTGCCCGACGAGCGAGTTAAGGGTCAGGCCGAGCGCCAGCAGAACCGTCGAGAGGCTTCGCAAGAGATTCATATTTCTCCGCAGTCGAGCGTGGAAGCGGCCTAAAGGCCACGGTCCGGGAGACGGGTTCATGGGTCGATCAACAGGGCAACTGCTGGGTGGCCAATCGCGTCACGGGCAGCGTGGTCAAGATCGGCCTGCTGGAGAACGGCCAGGTTGCGGATCGCAACAAGAACGGCGTCATCGGTACGTCTCGCGACGCCAATGGAGACGGAAGCATCAGCGGCAGCGAATTGCTGGCGTGGGGCCAGGACGAATGCGTGTTGGCCGAGATTATCCTTCTGCCGGGGAAGGAAGGAACTTTTGTGCCCGGCGCAGTATAATCGTACCCCGGTCCCAGAACGCGACTAAAGTTCCTCTCCCCGCAGCCGATTATAGAATCGGCGTGAATGGAAACGGGCGGCTTAAAGCGCAGAACGACGATTGGAACTCTTTCTTTCAGGATTAGCATCCGGGTTTGATTGGAAGTCGATGGTGGAGCAACTGGCGGATGTCCAGCGGGCTCCGCAGCGGCGTCTTCGCGCGGATCAATCGAACCTCAACCGCGTCAGCGAAGCGCTGGGCGCCCTGGCGAAAGAGATGGAAAGTCTCTTGGGCAAAGCCAAGGCGCTGAAAGACGCCCAACTGTATCACACTCGCGGTGTTGTTTCCACGGACAGCCATGTCGCCACCGCGAGTGTAGCGTCGAGCGCTTCCACCGGGACTTACCTCTTCAACTTCTCTCAACTGGCCACGGCTGCTTCGCAGCGTGGCGGCCTCAATGTTGGGCAAGGACTGGACGCCGACGCTGATCTAACTTCGGGCGCCGCCGGCTTTGGAGTTCAGGTTTCCTCAGGCCGCTTCACCATCAATGGCCAGCAGATCGACGTCCAGGCTGGCGACTCGCTCAACGATATCCTGGGCCGGATCGCGACGCAGACGGGACTCACGGCCAATTACGATTCAGGCACGGACAAAATCACGCTTTCGGATGCGGGCGGAAGCCCAATCACCTTGGGCAGCGCCGCGGACACGAGCAACTTCCTTCAAGCGGCCCGGTTGTCCAACAACGGGACGAGCACAGTCGCCAGCAGCCAGGCGCTCGGCACCATCAACACCTCGGCCACGCTGGCTTCCGCCCGGTTCAACACCGCGATCAGTTCCGGCACGTTTGAGATCAACGGCGTCGCATTCACGATTGACGCCGCGACAGACACCGTCGCCGACGTCCTCAACCGGATCAACCAATCCGCCGCGGGCGTGATCGCGAGTTATGACTCGATCAACGACCGCTTTACGCTGGCTAACAAAACGACCGGAGACATCGGCATCGCGTTGACCGAAGGCATGAGCAATTTTCTGTCGGCGGCGAAACTCACTTCGTCCTCCGGCGGCGCGTTGGTGAACGGGCAGGACGCCGTGTTCACCGTCAACGGAGGCGCGTCGCTGACCAGCCGCACGAACACATTCGGGAAAGAGAGCCACGGGATCGAAGGATTGACCGTGACGGCTCTCACCGTCGGGAGCGCCACGGTCAACGTCTCAAACGACACCGCGCCGCTCAAACAGGCGATCACGGAATTCATCGACCAATACAACAAAGTTCAGAGCCTCATCTCGGTGCAGACCGCGAGTTCCACCGACGCGAAAGGCGCGGTGACAGCGAGCTTGCTGGCTTCGGATCTGCAAGTGACGGAAAGCGCCCGGAAATTCCGCAGCCTGGCCGCTTCGGATGCGTCCGGGTTGGATTCCGCGCTGAAGCGGCTGGAATCGCTGGGTTACGAGACAGACGGGTATTCCAACACGATTTCCCTCGCGAACTCCGGCGCGCTCGAAAACGCACTCGCGAATTCCATGTCGGATGTCCAGGCGCTTTTCGGCGACGCCACGAATGGCATCGCGTCTCGAATCGGCAATTACCTCGAAGGGCTGGTCGGCACGGACGGCTCGATGCTGCGGCACCGCGATGCCGTCGCGAGCCAGGCCTCGCGAATCGATGAACAACTGGGAAAGATGGAGCGCGCGGTCCTGGCGAGCCAGGAAACGTTGTTCGAGAGTTTTCGCCGGTGGAGCAGACCCTGGCGCAGATCAACCGCCAGGCAGCCTTCTTCAACCAACGCTTTGGCGTGACATGATCGTCCGGTAGGCCTGCGCTGCCGCGCAGCCGATCCTGCGTCGTCTCACCATCGGTTGGGCACAGCCCCGCATGTAGTCTCGGCTTCTGCTGGCCAACGGCCAAGCCGGCTCAAAGCCGAGACTACGGGCGAATCGCGGCGCCGCAACCGCAGCCAAACTGAGAATTTCTTCCCTTACTGTGCAGACCGTGGGATTGACGACAGATCGACCGGAGAACCGTAGCGCAGATTTTCAATCTGCGGTATCGCCGATTTCCAATCGGCAGGGCGCCGGCAAGTCCCAGCGGGCTCGGACTGGGAGAGGCCCCGCAGAATACAATTCTTCCAAGTAACTTCTTAGCCAGCCATCGGTCTTTTAACCAGTTCATAACCCAGTTCTGCAGCTTGTTTGGTCACTCGGCTGAGGCGGATCCGATGCAGTTTTTCCTCATAGATCAATCGATCCACGTCAATGTAATCTTCCTTGTATTTGAGCAAATGATAGATCAGCACCGCCAGTTTGCGGGCCGTGGCGGTGTTGGCCCCCGCCGGGCCCAACCGAGCGCGCATCCGTCGATGGAAGCTCCCCAGCCAAGTGTCCGAACGCCCCACCGCCGGCGCGACCGCGCGCAACAGAATAGCGACCCGGTTGACCACCGGCGGAGTGCGGCTGCTCAAGACCTTGCCCCCGCTGATCTTGTTGCCCGGACACAGCCCCAGCCAGGAGCAGAAGGCCTTGACGCTGCGCCAGCGGCTCATATCCAGGCCAATCTCCGACAGAATGATCAGCACCCCCAGCACGTTCAACCCGATGATCTGCGTCAAATCCACCCCACAAATCCGCTGCAGTTCCGGACCCAAATCCTTCTGCAGGCCGGTCCCGGCTTTGCCCGGCTTAAAGGCCTTCTTTTTCCGGGGCTTCTCGGCCCCCGGCGGATTCTTCGGCGCCGGTTCTTGCGGCGGCGTCACCTCCGGGATCACCACCAGGGCCAGCGTGCGCTCGATTTCCCGATCACACCCTTGGATTTGATCAGCCAGATGCTGGTAAGTCTCCCGGGCTTGCTTCAAGACAAACAAATGCTCCGCCCGCCAATCCCCCACCAACGCCGCTTCCAGTTCTTCGGGCGTGGTCTTGTGGCATTTTTCATCGCGCAACTCGACCAGCTTCTTGGGATCCCGCTGCCCGGCCAGGATCGCATCCACAATCCTCAATCCGGTCTGGCCGTCCAGATCGCTCACGGCGTGATGCAAGTGCACGTTCATTTGCTGGAGCGCCTGCTGCATGTGTTGGACGGCTCGCCCCGCACTGTGGCCCAGGTTCTCCCGATGCCGCATCAGACTGCGCAAGGCACAAATATCCTGCGTGGGCCGAAACGATCCGTTGAGCAAGCCATAGCTGTGCAACTGCTGCAGCCACTGACAGTCTTTGAGGTCGGTCTTGCGTCCGGGCACATACTTCAAATGTTTGGCGTTGACCAACACCACTTCGATCCCCGCCGCCTCCAGCTTCTGGGCCAAGGCAATCCAGAACACTCCCGTCGATTCCATCGCCACGGTCTTAACTCCGCACTCCTGCAACCACTCGACCAACTGGTCCAGATCACGCGTGAACGCCCCAAACGCACGCACATTCGACTCCCTCTCCAGCACTGCGTCTTCGGGAACACAGACCCAATGCTCGACCGAGCCGATATCAATCCCCGCCGCGTGCGGGTTGATCACCGGCAGCTTGGCGGCCGGACGGATCGGTCCGCCCTGCGGCGAGAATTTCTTGAGCGAACGAGCGGCTTTAACTCTTTTGGCTTTCATGGTTGGGACCAGGTGGTTGGCAGGTTTAACTCCGACCCCAACGGCCGTTGCACCTCTAGGTTGCATTCTTCCAAACGGGATAACAGCCCTTCCCGAAAAGCCCAGGACTGTTTCGCCAATGTTCTCATCGCCGTGCAAAGGAACCAGGCTGCGATTCGGGCTCGAAACGCACCAAGATTTGATCGGTCTTAGTGGTCCGTTTCGTAAATACGCTCACGTTCGTTGCGCCCAATTTGGCCTGGGGCAAGGCGCGACGAGCGAGCATCCCCCGCCAGTGGGGCTGTGACCGAGGAGCAACGCAGCCCCAGGCAAAA
>VHCZ01000047.1 GCA_016871535.1 Verrucomicrobiota bacterium | reverse complement strand
AAAGGCCGCCTGGCTTCGTTGCTCCTCAGTCGAAGATCCAGGGAGGATATTCTCCTTCGTCGCGCCTCGCCATCCGGCCTTTGGCGCGAAAACAGGACCCCGCGGAATTTTCGGACACGCTCTCAGGAGCAACGCATGAAAGATTCTTCATCGACGCGGAGGCGGAGGGACGAATCCCGGGGCAAAGACCGGGGCAAAGGCTCCTGGCTTCTTCGCGAACTGGAAGATGACCTGAAAGAGCGTATCAAGTTCTTCCGCGCCTTCATGAAAGAACCCGCCCGGGTCGGCTCCGTGAGTCCCAGTTCAAGGTCGCTCGCACGCGCCATGATTCATGGGCTGGCCCTCAAGTCGGCGGACACCGTGATTGAGATCGGCCCGGGCACCGGCGCGTTCACGGGGCTGATCCTGAAACGCATTGGGAATGACACGACGTTTTTCACCCTGGAACTGAACGCGAGCTATGCCCGCTCATTGCAGCGGCGATTCCCGGAGCTCATCGTTTACAATGATTCCGCGGAGAAACTGAGCGAGTACCTCGCGCAGCACCGCAAACAGGTGGCGAAATACATCATCAGCGGTTTGCCCTGGGCGACGTTCGATGCGGCGTTGCAGCAACGAATCATGAACGCCGTCTTGCACGCGCTCGCTCCCGACGGCGTCTTCACCTCGTTCGCCTACGTTCACGCGCTCTGGATGCCCGCGGCGCGGAAATTCCGGCGGAGATTGGAAGCCAGCTTTTCCCACATCGAACTCAGCCCTGTGGTCTGGAAGAACCTTCCGCCGGCGTTTGTCTATCGCTGCTCGCGCGCTCGTCACAAGCCGTGAGGAGTAAGGTAGGGCGAGTCCGTCTCGGCGAGCCGAACGACGCGCGTGGAACAATTGGATCGGCTCACCGAGGAGCCAAGTTTTAAGAACCTCTGCGCACGGCTCATGAACCCACCCCTTCCCCTCCCAGGAGAGGGGGCGATCTGTCGCATCTCGGTTCCTCGTCGCTGTGTGAACAAGCCCGGACGGCTTATAGCAGCGCGCTCTTGTTTATGCTGATCAGCGCTGCCGGAATTCCAGCTCTGGGACTTGGGCTCGCCGCACGTGGGGCAACCCAGTCTGGAGCCATCTGGCCGCCTTGCTGAGTCCAACCGGAAGTTTCGGACTCGCCTTCGACCGATCCTACTCGCAAGCGACGTTGTGGTTTTGGAGTTCCATCGTCAGCACGAACTTCGCGGCGTGGCTTTGTGCCGGGCTGGCCTGCTGGTTCGTCGCACGCCGCTGGCATTCGGAATTTCAAAGCCACGATGCGAAGCAGCCGCGTCGAGGGCACAATCAGATTCGTCCTCGTCCACGCACTCGTCCTTCGTCCTTGATTGCCGCGATTACGAGGACGACGACGAGAAGATTTGCGTGGCCTGCGACGATTTCGAGCGATGCTGATCCGGGAAATCTCCTGCGGAATGCAGGAGGCGTTCAACAGACGATTTCTGCGGCCCACACTCGCGCTGGCCTTCCTGGACGCTCTCTTTGCATTCCGGCTTTTCGCCTCAAATCAGGGCGTGGCGGCGTTGATGATCGCCTGCGGCACGGCCATGTTCCTGTGTTACTGTTGGTGTGTGTGCCGGGTCGGCTTGTGGCGCGGCCTGGTCTCAATGCATTCCGCGGTCGCAACTTTGGGAACCGTCTTCAGGACTCTAGTCCTGCCCTGGATTCTCGTTGGCATGGTCGGAATGCTCTTCGCGGGCAGCGGGCCGTTGGAATTGGCGATCGCGTGGTCCCTCCTGGCCGTCGTGAACAACCTGGTTTTCTGGCGCAGCGCGCAGAAAAATCTGGAAGAACATTTCCGCGGCATGGCGCTGCGGCCCTACGGGGAAAAGCCGCCTCACATCGAAAGCGAATGGTCCGCCATGAACTGGGAATCGGTTCCGGGCGGACTTGCAGTCCCAATTGGAGAGGACACGCGCCCTCACGTGTCCTGATCGGTTGTAGTTGCGCGATGCGCGCGGAAAAGCCGCAACTTGCCCCCAACTTGGCTCTTGATAATCCTGGAAACTTTACGAGATTAAAAGCGTTGCAGAAGCAAGCCGGTTTGTGGAAGCGCTACGCGGAAAGTGGCTTCGATCTTGCCTCCTGCGTTCGCCAAAACCACCGCGGCCGCCAAGCCGAACCAAACTGCCGGCTGGCACCAATAGTGCTATTCAGAGAAGCATTGGACTGCTGATAAGTCTGGAGACGACTATGATATCATCGAAGATTCTCTTCCGGCTCGGTTTGATCCTCGCGGTTAATCTGTCTGCGCTCAGCCTGGCGCACGCTCAGATCAACGTGACCTCCAGGGACATCGTTTACCAGATCGGACAATACTACCGCGCTTACGCGAACAAAGGCAGCGTCTCGGTCAGCGGCAAACTTGGCATCGCGGGCGGCCCGCAAGTCTGGGATTTCACCTCGGGGCCAGTGGACCAGGTTTATCGCTTTGACTATGTAGCCCCGTCGGACGGCAACCATGGCGCTGACTTTCCAAATGCCAAAATCGCCGAACGGAAGACCGAGGAAGCCAACGGAACGCGAAATTGGCTCTACCTGGAACAGGTTCCTGGAATGGGCCGCAAAGTCTATGGGTTCTACGACTCCGACGTGAACCCGAACAAACCCGGCGTCAAGTTCAGCGAACCGATCATCGATTTCCCAGAAACCATCAATTACAAAGACACCTGGACGACCAGCACGAGTTACCAGATCGACATCGCGACTTTCGACAGCGAACCCGATCCTGAGGATCCCACCGCCCCGCCCGAGCGAATCTCCATCGCCGCCATTTTCAAAGTGACTTCGACCTTCACGGTAGATGCCCACGGCCTGGTCAATCTGCCGAGCATTGGTTTCGGCGAAGCGCTCCGCGTGAACGAATTGGTGCAATACGACGTCGAGGTCGATCTCTTCGGCGACGGCCAGTTCCAGCCGATTACCCAGCAATTCAGCCGCAATTACTACTGGCTGCGTCCGGGCTACGGGATTGTCGCTCAGGTTAATTCCAGGGAGCAAAGCACTCCGCCGCCCGATAATTTCACGACAGCGACCTCGTTTATCCGGCTTTTCGAGACCAATCGTTCTGGACAGCAGGGAGAACTCCCGCCGCCTGGAATCACCGGCCTGAAAATCACTCTCACAAGCGGCCGCGTTCTGATCAACTGGGACAAAGCCAACACGGGACTTTATCGCGTGGAGTACACGACAAACCCCGGCGACAAGGCTTCCTGGCGAAAGCTGGGTGAAACCAAGGAGCCGTTCTTGCTCGACACCATGACGAATTCAGGCGCGACTCGGTTCTATCGCATCGTCGGCGTGGCGAATTAGGGTGCCTGGCGGTTCAGTGTTGTGAAAACACGGCGTGATCCATCCCGAAATCCGGAGGCCCTTCGAGCCTTTACGCTGATCGAACTGCTGGTTGTGATCGCGATCATCGCCATCCTGGCCGGGATGCTTCTGCCTGCGTTGTCCAACGCCAAGTCCAGCGCGTTGTCCGCCAAATGCCGGAACAACATCCGCCAATTCGGGATCGCCACGACGATGTACGTCGATGATCACAAGGCGTATCCGATCTACAACGTGAGTCCGGACGTCAGCGATTGGTATGTGTATTGGTACGATGAGTTGCAGCCCTACACGGCCAGCCAGTGGATGGATCCGCTGTACCGGTGCCCGACCTACAAGGGGATGACGATCAAGGGCACGGAGGGCGCTGTGCCTCTCGGCAGCTATGGATACAACGCCAGTGGAGTTCAGTTCGAGCTCAGCGAACTGGGCCTCGGCGGCTACGCCAAGATTTCCGGCCTGGACGAATGGGCCGCCATCCCGGATGCCAAGGTGAAGGTGCCCGCGGATATGATTGCGTTTGGAGACGCGCCGCTGGTCCTGGTGACGCCGTTGATGTTGAAGGCGTATTACAATCTCAAAGGCCCCACCACTTACAGCGGGCACGGCTTGCTCGACATCAACATCCGCAACAATGCCCAGGCCGCGAAAAACTTCTTCAGCGTTGATGCCACGCGCGCCAGCAAAGCGCGTCATCGCGGCACGTACAACATTACTTTCTGCGACGGCCATTCCGAGAACATCAAGGAAGAGAAACTGTTCCAGCGCGCCGATCCGGCCCTTCGGCGTTGGAACAACGACAACGAGCCGCATCCTGATCTGTTGACCGACCTTTGAACTGGGTTACAAAGTTGAATCGTTAAATGGGTTAAATGGGTCAAACGTCGGGCAAGGTGGAAAGTGCTCCATTCTGTGAACTTTCTCCCTCCCGATTTAACCGATTTAACCCATTTAACGTTTTGCAGATCTTGTTCGTCGCTTTGGCAATATCCGCCTGCAATTGAGGCTTTGGCGCGGTCTCCGTTTCGCCCCGCGCCCCTTTCCCCATTGACCTTCCCGGTAAGCTTGTGGTGAATGGAGACAGTTGGCTCAAATGGCATATGGCCGAATCCGGCGGCAAGCAGGAATATTACGTAGGGGTCGATCTCGGCGGGACGAAAATCCTCGCCGGGGTCTTCAGTCACAACCTCAAGTGCGCGGGCCGCGCCAAGATCAGCACCAAAGCTCAGCGCGGCCCGGAGGCGGTCATCGAACGCATCGCCCGGTGCGTCCGCGATGCCGTGGACGAATGCGATCTCGACCTCAAGAAAGTCAAAGGCGTGGGCGTCGGCGCGCCAGGCCCCGTTGATCCCGAGACCGGCCAGGTGCGTGTCGCGCCCAATTTGGGCTGGGAAGACGCGCCGTTGAAGAAGGAGTTGGAGAAGATTCTCGATATCCCGGTGTTCGTGGAGAATGACTGCAACGTGTGCACTTTGGGAGTGTATGAATGCGAACTGCAGTCCAAGCCGAAGGATATGGTCGGAATCTTCATCGGCACCGGGATTGGCGCCGGCTTGATCTTGAATGGCAAACCCTATTCCGGCTTCAACCGGTCCGCAGGCGAAATCGGCCACATGGTCATCGAAGTCGCCGGGCCAAAGTGCAGTTGCGGCAATCGCGGCTGCTTCGAAGCCGTCGCCAGCCGCCAGGCCATCTTTCGCAAAATCCAGGCCGCCGTCAAAGACGGCCAGAAAACCGTCCTGACCGACATCCTGGGTGATGATCTCATCGACATGCGCAGCGGGGATCTCCGCAAGGCGCTGCGGAAGGGTGACAAGTTTCTGGAAAAGCTCATCGAAGAAGCCGCCGAATACATCGGCATCGGCGTGGCCAACGTCATCAACCTGCTCAACCCGGAAGTCGTCGTGCTCGGCGGCGGAATCATCTACGCGCTGGAGGACGACATGATGGCGATCATTGTGGAAACGGCGAAGGACTACGCGCTCGGCGGCATCGCCAAAGGAATCGAGATCATCGCCTCCAAGCTCGGCGACGACGCCGGCATCGTCGGTGGCGCCGTGCTCGCCCGCCGGGAAACAAAGTGACGGAACTCTGTTGACTCTGTTTCCTCCTGTTACCCCCAGTTTCCCGCCGAAGGATTCCTCGACTCCTGGCTGCAGTTCGTTTGTTGGCAGAGGAAGTGCTAAATCATTGAGCGTCAAATCGTGATGGCCAAGCGCCGGACAAAGTTTCAACAAAAGGCAACGAAGACAACAAAGCCTCGGTTCTCTTCGTTGCCTGGGCCGGGGCACGGCTCTGTCGCAGACCAGCCGCTGCACGGCGACTGTTCCTCCGGACGCAGTCGCGCTCCGCAATCTCGAAATTTAAGACCCATCCTGGCGATTCTTTTTATCGCTTTTCAAGGGATCGGCTATTCCAGTCCAGGTGTTCCAGCCGCTCCGAACGCGTCCCGAATTGCCGTCAGCCCTCCGCCTTTCTCAGCGCAGGTCGCTCTGAACCGTCTCCTGGCCATGGACTGGGCCGAGCAAACGCGCCAGACCATCGCGCCCACCATGCATCTGGTGGAGACGGAACACTTTCTCATCTTCAGCGCGTGGAATCCTTCCAACGACGCCGCGCTCGGCCGAATTTGCGAGGACATGTTCGCCAGGCTGCGCGCGCAATTCAATCTGGCGAAGACGGACCCGGTGTGGATCGGGAAATGCCCCATCTACATCTTCTGGGAACCAGCGCACTTCCTTCGGTTCACGGAGGAAGTGGATCGCGTGTCGCGGTCGAATGCTTCCGCCTCGCACGCCGACGGCTACCACGCGACGCGCGGGGCCTTCTCGCACATCGTCATCAGCGGCGTGCGGGACTTCGGGGACACCAAAGCGGAAGCGACTCGGAGGTTCTCCGAAGTGCTGGTGCACGAAGGCACGCATGCGTTCATGAACCGGTTGATTTCCTCCCGGTCGGTTGCCCGCTGGGTCGAGGAAGGTTTGGCCGATTTCATGGCGGCAACGCTGGTCCCGGCTTCAGACGCGAGCCGGAAGCACATCGAAGGCGCGCGCTACGCGTTGCGCCAGCCGAGCGCCGTCTCGCGTCTCTTCGACAAGAAGGAATTGAGTGCGATCGATTACGGAATCGCCCAGAGCTTGGTCCGGTATCTCATCCGGACGAATGCGAATGCCTTCATTCAGTTCGTCACCGCGATGAAGAAAGGCGCCAGTGAATTGGAGGCGCTGGCCGGCGCGTATCGTTTGTCACGTCACGAACTGATCCGAAACTGGTCGGCCTTCGCGAGGCAAGCCACTGTCCGGCAAGTTTTCTAAGACCAGAGAAACCGGCAAGCATTGGGGAGCGCGCGCGCCTGGCCCGTGCCTCAGCCTCAGCTCAGGCGGCTTTGTGCATTGAGCCGTCTTTCCGGCTTGGCTCCCGCACAATCACTCTTTCGTGAGGCTCGTCGTGCGTTCGCTCAACCAGATCATGTCCTTGTTGTTCGCCGAGGCGACGTTGAGGGTGAGTTGGTTGTTGTTTTTGACTGGAGGGCGGGTGCGAGGGTCCGACCATTTCCGGATTTCCGCGTGGCCATCCATGAAACTGATGCCGCCTGCCCCGTTGTGGTAGCTCGCGGGAAAGTCGATGATCCGTGCGGCGGCGGCGCTCTCCACCATCTGATTGGCAAAGCCGCCCGCGTTGATGCTGTCCGGATGCTCATCCACCAGACAATAGACCTGTGCGGGAGAAGGCTTGGTGATTTCGGCGAGCTTTCGGAAAACTTTGTATTTCGGCGCCGGCAGCCAGGATCCCATGCAATTGAACGCCTGGCTCATCCCCATGCTCCGGACGCGGGACATCTTCTTCCCGCCCATCATGACCCAGCTTCTGTCAGCGGGACAGAGATAAACGGTCGGCGACGAGATGTAGGGCGCGAACAACGACCACTTCGGATCGATCAGGTATTGGATGTTCGTATTGACCTGATTGTTCGGCGAGAAATCCAGCCAGCCATAGACCCAGGCCGGGTTGTTGTCGTCGCCGGACGGCGCGATCTTGTCATTGTTGTCCTCGGGATACATCAATCCGGCCAATTGAATCTGCTTGAGGTTGCTCATGCAGGAGATGCCTTGCGCCTTGGTCTTGGACTTCGAGAGCGCGGGCAACAACATCCCCGCCAGGATGGCAATGATGGCTATGACGACGAGCAGTTCGATGAGAGTGAAAGCTTGGGTTTTGAGTTTCATAGCAGAGTTGGATTTGGCGGTTGAAGTGTGGCATCGGCGCTGGACCTATGCAACTCAGAAGGCCGCGCGAGGTTTGATACAAAATGGCAAAGGTTTGTAAGGCGCGAGCAACGAAGCGGGAGGCCAAAAGACCTGCGGCCGAAGGGTTGCGCCGAAAACGGTCTGGGGCTGCGTCGCTCCTCGGTCGCAGAGCACTGGGGCTATGCTCCCTCGTCGCGCCTTGCCCCAGGCCGTTTTGGGCGCAACATAACTCCAGCCATTTGTGAGACGCATCACTAGGTCGTTGCTTGGCCACAAGCTCCAGGCGTGACTAAGAGCGTGTCCGAAAATTGCGCGGGGTCCTGCGGCGAGGGATTTTGGCTGTGGCCAAGGCGGCGAGGTCCGAGCATCCCCAACGCGGGCTGTAAGGACCGAGCCAACGCAGGCCACGGACAAAAGACCCGCCGCCCGGAGGGTTTTCGCGCCAAAGGCCGCCTGGCTTCGTTGCTCCTCAGTCGAAGATCCAGGGAGGATATTCTCCTTCGTCGCGCCTCGCCATCCGGCCTTTGGCGCGAAAACAGGACCCCGCGGAATTTTCGGACACGCTCTAAGACCTTATACCCCCCAAATTCGTATCCAAGCATTGGTCGCCGTCCTGCCCCAGATTAACAAGAATTGGCATGTGCCGGAGCCGGGCGTCCAGGGTGCAAACAGACCACACCCCGCACCATATACTCTACAATCAATCCTTGTCGGGAGACTCAGGGACTACATCAGCGCAATCCGGACCGCCCCATTGCAGATTGTTTTGCCAGTCACTGGGATTTGCTCCATTTCGAAAAGCGTCTGGGCATTGCTGCGCCCTTTGTTTTGCGGCATGGTTTTCTGATAGGTCAGAAACGAGGGCGACTGCGTAAAGAACACACTGAAGGCGCTGGTGGCAATCCTCCATCGAGTAACGGAGGTTCTTGCCTTGGCGCTCATCGGTCAGTCCGCCGAAGACCTGACGCGTTTTCTGGAGGAGACTGACCCAGGACTTCACGCGGCCAACCTCTCTTTCCAGTCGGCGCGCAGCGGCTCGACGGTTTGAACCTGCCGATTGCGCAGGCCGTTCACGGACGCATGATTCAAAATGATTCTGAGGCGATTGACACTTTCGTGAGCCATATGTTAGCGTCCGCGCCGACGGTTTATGATCTCATGCTTGAATCAACAGGTTTTGGTGCTCAATCGCCTCTGGCAAGCAGTCAATGTGTGCAGTGCGCGCAGGGCATTGACGCTCTTGTTTGAAGGCCGCGCCCAAGCCGTGCTTGGAGCGCATGATGGCTCATTCCAGACTTTTAATTTTAACCAGTGGCAGGATTTTTCTGAGCGGCAACCCCACCCCGAGAGCATCCATACCATCTCATTTCGGATCCGGGTCCCAAGAGTCATCCTGTTGGTGCTCTTCGATAGGCTTCCAAAGAAGGAGGTCAAGTTCACTCGCTTCAATGTATTCGAGAGGGACGAGAATACGTGTCAGTATTGCGGCGGGGTCTTTGACAGAAAAGACCTAAACCTGGATCACGTCATCCCCAAACATCGCGGAGGACCAACTTCCTGGGAAAACATCGTTTGTTCCTGCGTCCCTTGCAACACGAAGAAGGCTAATCGAACGCCCCAGGAAGCCGGGATGCATCTCATCCGAAAGCCGAAACGGCCGAAGTGGCGCCCATTCATTCAAGTCAATCTGGGCTTGAATTACCACGATAGTTGGAAGCACTTTCTCGATATCGCCTATTGGAACGTCGAGATCGGAGACGGTGTCTGATTCTCTCCGGACTGCTCCATCCCCATCATTCCCGGTTTCTACCACGCGTGGCTTCGATCAACTCCCAGAACTTAGGGTTATCCTGAAGTGCTGCGTCCTCTCCCGTCGGCAAACTGGATCGGAACAGAAAATCCTTCAACGTGTTCTTGCTAAGGATTCGATAAACAACGAGTCCAAGCTCGTGTCGCTCGAAGTAAACACGGTAATCGCCAAGCCGAAAGCGGTGAAGGACCTTGCCATCTCGTTCAAGCTTCCCAAATCGCTCGAGCTCGGTTGTCAGTACCTCGTGAGGCAATCCTCGGAATTCACCCAGGATGAATAACTGCAACTCACGTGGCATCTTTGCAAGTTCAGCCGCACTGATTGGATTAAAGATGATTTGGAATGGCCTCATCAGTGGGTGGATGGTAGCGCGTACGGGAATCGAACCCGTCTTTCAGCCTTGAGAGGGCCGTGTCCTGAACCGATAGACGAACGCGCCGCCAAGTCCTGCTAATGCTAATTCAGCAAGTTGCTCTGTCAATCAATCTCCGACTCCAGCGACTCCAGCTCTCTTTCGCTTTCATTTGCATTGATCGAAAAAAAAAGCCGCTCTTTCGAGCGGCTAAATGAGAACAGGCGAAAGGACCCCTACTTACGGCGTCGGATCAGCAGACCAGCGATGCCAAGGATTGCCAACGCGATAGTAGATGGCTCTGGAACGAGCGTGAATCCGGTCAGCCCAACCATGTCCGTAGGTGTGCCCGGAGGAGATGTAGTTGGATTGCCAGTGCCGATAGTGATCGGTGCTGATGTTCCGAATAACGAAGAGCCAGCGTATGTGCTGCCGTTATAGGCGCGCACTGCGATGGTTGCTTGCCCTCCAGCAGCGATGCCAGGAATGGTCACCGTAGTAGAGTTAACATAACCAGCTGCAGCGCCAGTTCTGAATGTCGTCGTTGAACCTGCGACTGGCACAAGCTTGGCCAAAGCAGTGCCCGCCGGACCAGCTATCAAATCGGCCGTGAACGCCGCACCACTCACTCCCGCTCCACCAGGCAGTAGAATCTTTGCATCAATTCCAGCGGCCGGGTTTCGATTGTTAAATACGACAGTTCCTTGTCCGAAGACCGAGGTTGTCACTACAAGTGCAGCTAAGGCGATCAGTACCTTTTTCATATTTGATTTTAGTGAGTTAGAGTTCTGATTTGTTTATTAGTTAATCGTGAATTTTCGTTTCCAATCACCTGCGTTTTTCTTGGAGATAAAGAACGCTTCGCCGACGTCGATGTCGTCGTTTGGCGACCAATTATTATCCAGGTCGTCGTAGAGGAGCTGTTTATAGTTGTCACCAGTCCAGCGGAAGATTGAATCTCCAACTTCACCGCTAAGACCGAGAGCATCTTTTAGTTTTCCCTTCTGTGGGACTTGGGAACTCCTAACTGACAAACCTTTTGGCAACGGATTGGATAGATCGCCAGCAGGCACTTCACCAACGAACGTCACGCTGATGTCGGTCTTTCCAAGGTTCTTAACGAAGACGCCTTCTCCCGGCTTCAATTCCTTGGCTGCCGCAGGCCCAATAACCTTGTTCTCAAGATCGTCAAACTGCGCAGTATCCCAAGCTCCTTTTGTGGAGTCGAACTTGAAGATCTGGACGTTTTGCCCGGCGAACAATGTTTCAATCTTGTTGTCGGTGGCGATCAATGGATTGGAAATCAGGGCGAACTTCCCGGCCGGGATTTTCGTCGTAACGTAACCCACCGCGTTTACAGAGAAGACTTGCGCCATTGAGGTGGCGACACCTGCCGCACTCAGTGCAGCTGTAAGAAGTAGTGTTTTTGTTCTCATTTTATGATGTTAGTTGTTCCGTGTGTGGTGGCAATCTCTCAAATCGCGTCACCCATGTCAACAGATTTTTCTGCAATCTTCTGCAATTCTTAGATAGACTTTCGGGCACTTTCGGACATTTTCGGACAGGCTCTAAGAAAGAATTGTTTCGACAATCGGGCTGGCTTGGTGTATGCAATCCCCAGCGTGTCAGGAACGGTCCAATTCGAGAGCATTTGATGTGATAGCTTAATCCGGCGTTGAAATAGCTTTTCCAGTCGGGAGCACGGGAAATCCTATGGCCATAAGTCCTGTCAACGAAATCCTCACCAGCTTTCAGAGCAAGAAACTGGCGCGCATCCTGGACGACAACACGTTGCTGCTCCAGAAGTCTCTGGAACGCCTCACCAGCGGGTTGCACATTGTCGATTCCGGAGATGATCCGTCCGGCGTTGCCCAAACCGGCAAGCTAAACAGCCAGATCAAGCGGTTGGACGCCGTGGAAGCGAACCTCAGCAATGCGTCCGACCTAGTTCAGAGCCAGAGCGATTTTCTCACAACGGTTTCCACCAAACTCAGCCGGCTCAGTGCGCTTGCCGTGCTGTCCTCCAACACTTCGACAACGGCCGATGAGCGGTCGTCTTACCAGATCGAGTTCGCGCAGATCCAGGCTTTCATCAGCGACATTGGCCGGAGGACGTTCAACAACCAGTCCCTGTTCGGGACCAGTTACACGACCATCATCGACGAGGACGGGGCGCAATACACGCTGCAAGCGATCAACTACAACGCCAACGCGGCGGCGGGCGGGATCAACGACGTTTTCTTCGACACCGTCAGCGTCTCCACTACCACGGCCGCGGCGGCCGCCCAGGCAACGGTGAGCACCGCCATCGCGAATCTGGGCATTCTCCAGACGAGAGCCAGTTCCACCAAGGACTTCATCGACGACGCCAATGATCTTCTGGTCAGCCTGGAAGAGAATCTACAGTCCACCGTGGATCGCATTCAAAACACGAACACGACCACGGAGACCGTCGAGTACAACCGCCTCAGCCTGCTCACCCAGACCGGCCAGACCATGCTGGCCAATTACGAGTCGCTGCGCCTGGGTTTGCTCGATCTCTTGGAGATCTAGCGCGAGCCTCAAACGAGGATCTCTTTTAACACCCGCCCGTGCACATCCGTGAGCCGGCGGTTTGTGCCGTTGTGCCGAAAGGTCAGTCTCTCATGGTCGATCCCCAGCAGGTGCAGAACTGTCGCGTGGAGATCGTAGCAGTAAGTGCGGTCGTGCGCGGTCTTAAACGATAGTTCGTCACTCTCGCCGAAAGTCGCGCCACCGTTGATCCCGGCCCCCGCCAGCCAGGTCACAAACGTGCCGCCGTTGTGATCGCGGCCCTTGCTGCCCTGACTGAAAGGCATGCGTCCAAATTCCGTGGTCCAGATCACGAGCGTGTCCTCGAACATGCCGCGCGCTTTCAGATCCTTCACCAGGCCCGCCGCGCCCTTGTCGGTTCGCGTGGCGATGAATTCCAGTTCCTTGCCGACGTCGTTATGGTTGTCCCAGTTCCCGCTCGCGCCGGCGGTTCCGCTCCAGACCTGCACGAACCGCACGCCGCGCTCCAAAAGCCGCCGGGCCACGAGACAGTTGCGGCCAAAATCCTCCGTGATTTTGTTGTCGAGCCCATACCGCTTGCGCGTGGCGTCAGTTTCTCCGGAGAGATCAAGCGCGGCGGGTGCGTTGAGTTGCATCTTGGCAGCCATTTCGTAAGACGCGATGCGCGCTTCCAACCGCGAGTCGTCGGGCCATTCCGCCAAATGCTCGCGATTCATCTTGTTCAACAGCGCCAGCCCTTCCGCTTCACTGGCCTCGCTGATGAATTGGGCGGATTCGGGCGGCCGCAAATCCGCAATCGGATTTGGAGAACCCGGTTTGATCACCAAACCCTGATGAACGACCGGAAGGAAGCCGGTGGAGAAAGCTCCCGTCGAGTTGTAGGGCAATCCGCGTGAGTCCGGGATCACGACGAACGCGGGCCAGTTCTCGCTCGAGCTGCCCAATCCGTAGGAAATCCACGCGCCCAGGCAAGGAAAGCCTGGCATGACAAATCCGGTGTTTTGGAAATAAACCCCGGGTCCGTGAACGTTCGTCTTCGACGCCATCGCCATGAGAAACGCGAGATCATCGACGCACGTCGCAAGGTGCGGGAACACGCTGCTGACCCAGCGGCCGCATTGGCCGTGCTGCTTCCAGTCCCACGGGCTCGTCATCAGGTTCCCCGGCACGCTGGTCGCCGTCGCGGTCAAGCCGGAATCGAACTTCTCCCCGCTGCGTTTGATCAATTCGGGTTTGTAATCGAACGTGTCGCACTGGCTCGCGCCGCCGTTCATGAAAAGCTGGACGACGCGTTTGACTTTCGCCCGATGGTGCAGCCCGCCGTTGAGATCAGACGTTGCTGTGGACGCGAGTCCTCGGGATTCCGCGGCCGCATCCGCGAACGCCCCACTCCGCGCGAGCAGATGCGTCAGCGCAATCCCACCCAACCCGCCGCCGACACGCCAAAGGAAATCACGCCTGGGAAACGCAGGGATTTCATGATGTTTCGCTCTCATGAGACGCCCATTCAGTAAGAGTTTTGATGCGGAATTCAGTTTACAAACATGAATTCGTTGCTGTTCAAAATCAATCGGCAGACGTTTGCCAGGCCGTGCTTGCGAGCGTAGTTCGTCAGAGCGGTTGCCTCCGCGGCACTTGACTCCCGCCCGAACGCCAACTCGTAAGCCAGTTCGATCCGTTCCCGCAGACTGTCACCGCTCTTGCCCAGCCGCTCGGCGAAATGCTCGCTTTGCCGGACCACGAAAGGGTTGTTCAGCATGGAGAGCGCTTGCAGCGGAGTGACCGAGGCGTTGCGCGCCGGCGCGAGCTGCGAAGCATCCGGACAATCCATCACTTCCATGAACGGGTCCGGCAAGGTCCGGTAAATCCACCGATACACGCTGCGGCGAAAACTCTCGGGCTGATCCACGTCGAACCGGCCATAATCGACGGTCGGTGTGACGCCCGGGTTTGGATCCTCGAAATGAAACTGTTTGACCGGCAGACCGCCCATCTTCAGATCGAGCTTGCCCGTGATGAACAGAATGGAATCCCGCAGCGATTCCGCATCCAGCCGGGCGCGATTCATCCGCCAGAGAAACCGGTTGTCGGCATCGACCGCGACGCTCTCCAGGCGGGATTGCGAAGATTGCCGGTAGGTCGCGCTGGTCACGATCAACTTGTGCAGCCACTTGAGCGAACCTCCGTTTTCGAGAAAAGAGTTCGCCAGCCAATCCAGCAACTCCGGATGCGTCGGCGGCGATCCCATGCGTCCGAAGTCGTTCGGCGTCTCGACGATGCCGCGGCCGAAGTGGTAGTGCCAGACGCGGTTCACGATCGACCGCCACGTCAGAGCATTCTTCGGGTCGGTCACCCATCTCGCGAAGGCGGCGCGGCGCTCGCCTTCATCCGCCGCGTTCCGCAATTCGAAACGGTGCGAGAGTCCCGGCACGCACGCCAGCGTGGCGGGCGGGGCCAGTTGGCCCGATCGCGTCACTTCGCCGCGCGCCAGGACATGAATCGCTCGCGGGACTTTCGCCGGCGTGAATTTTCCCTGTGGCTGGAAGTTGTTGGCGGCGGCGTAAACCAGGTTGGGTCGAGGCAGCGCGGACAGTCGATCGTCGATCTCGTCCAGCCGGGTTTGGATTTCCGGAGAAATCGTGCGGTAATACGCGGCCAATTCCTCTTTTTGAGATTCGGTCCGTTGCTTCGGCGTCACGGCCAGGACGCGCGTGACGTTCGCCGGCATTGGATCGACGCGGATCGGCCGTGGCGACGCCGTGGCGGAAATTCGGAATCGCCCCAGCAAATTCGTTTTTCCCGAAAGCTGTTGCAGCACGAAAGTCAGCGTGAGGCCATTTTTGGAGGTGAACGTTCGCTTCGTCTCGAAGACCGCGGCGTGCGGTTTGCCCACCGCTGGGAATATCCCCCAGGCCGTATTGGTGCGGCCGTCGATCGCTTTGTCCGCTTCGGAATCCGGTTGATGGAAATCCGACGTCGCGTTGCGCAGTTCCACGTTTGTCATCGCTCCCACTGTCGAGGCGGGTTCAACTTTGACCTCGAATTCCGAAAGCTGGAAATTGCCGTCTGCGGCCCGGCCCGGCCCATTCTTCGGCAAACGGTCGTCTGGCAAGACCTCCAATCGGAATGCGGTGATGGCCTTGAGCTCCGTTTGCACGACGATCGTGTAAATGTCGCGCTCCGGTTTCTCGCCGGAAACCAGCAGCGACCAGTCCGGCTGTCGCGTGAGAGTGGCCCTGCCGGTCGAGATAAAAGAAATCGGGTTCAGGGTCGTCCAGGGCGTCCCTTCCCGGAGCCGCTGTTCCCAGGCCGCCTGGCCGGCTGCAAGCGCGGCCTCGGACTCGGCGTCGAGCCGGGTTTGCGCCAGCGTGCGCTGCCGGACTTCGAGTGCCGTCTTCTCTTTGAGCAGCGTCTGGCGTTTCCAATGAATCGCGGAGTCCCAATCGAAGGGCCGATCCGTCCGGTCCACGCCGGAAAAGACCGCCTGCAAACCGTAGTATTCCTCCTGGGAAATCGGATCGAACTTGTGATCGTGGCAGCGCGCACAGTGAACGGTGCTGCTGAGAAAAGTCGAGGTGGCCGTCGTCACCATGTCGTCGCGGTCCAGGCTTTGCGCGATCTTCTTATCGACCGTGTCCGCCATGATGTGCATTTGCGAACTTTCATCCCAGGGCCCCGCCGCGATGAAGGCGGTGGCAATCACGCCGTTCGGATCGTCCGGAAACAGCACGTCCCCGGCAAGCTGCTCCTGGACGAAGCGCGCGTAAGGCTTGTCCTCGTTGAACGATCGGATGAGGTAATCGCGGTAAGGCCAGGCATTCGTGCGGGGCCGGTCCTGGTCGTGGCCATGGCTGTCCGCGTAGTGCACGACATCAAGCCAATGCCGCGCCCAACGTTCCCCGTAGCGCGGGCTGGAAAGAAGACGATCCACGACGCGGTCATAGGCGCCGGGCGAATCGTCCGCCAGGAAGCTCTGGATTTCGTCTGGCGTGGGCGGGAGCCCGATCAAATCGAAGTAAAGTCTTCGCAGCAACGTCCGAGGATCGGCTTCGGGTGAAGGCAGTAGATTCTTGGCCTCAAGTTTGGCCAGGACAAAGCAATCGATCTGCGAGCGCGGCCAGGCGAGGTTTTTGACAGCAGGCAGCGAGGTTTTTTGAAGCGGCTGAAGCGACCACCAGGATTCCGGCGAAGAGTCTTGCGATCTGCCGCAAAGCGCGCTCACCGCAAGCCCGCAGATCAGGACGCGCCATCGGCAGAGGCAAAAAGGTCTCTCGGACTGACGTTGCTGGCGCATCACCGACAAATAGAATCTGAATCGGAAGACTTTTCAACCCGCGATCAGCCCAGGACAGCCGCTGCGCTTATCAGGCTTATCAGGCAATTGACTTGACACGGATGGGGTCGCGGTATATTCGAGCGATCATCGAATTCAGGGATATCGCATGAACGTCCCGGTTGAACTGATCCAGCTTCAGGAGTTCCTGTGGAACCAGGTCCAGGAGGCAATCCAACGCGAGAGCGCGCTGTCAGCCCTGGCGTCGTTTGTCGGCGAATTGGTGCGCGGGACGTGGTTGCCGCTGGCTGTGGCTTTGCTGTTCATCCCGGCGGTCGCTTTCTTCTATCAACCGCGCATTCCCCGAGGCGCGCTCTGGATTCCCCTGTTCGGGCTCTTTGGCGGAACGCCGAGGTTCTACACGCACACTCGCCCCGCCAGCTTTTGCGGCATGTTTCTGAAACCCCGCCATCGCGTCGCCACCCGCTACCGGCGAAAATCCCGGAACGATCCCAAGACTGGCTGAAGGAGAACGCAGTTCTGCTCTGACAGCGCTTCTCTCTCGGGCCAATCCCACCGCCACTCGTCAGTTGTTGGAGTGCGGATAATCCAAGAAGGACAAGGATTCGCTTGCTGCTGAAAACCCGGCCCACCAACACAGAAACCAAGACCGCAAGGTAGAAGTAGCCAAAGGCCGCCTGGAGCGAAACGACCAGCCGCGCCGGCTCCGAGACCGGGATGATGTCGCCGAATCCTACGGTCATCTGCGTCACGACGCTGAAGTAGAAACAGTGGAGGTAATCGGTTACGGGACCGTCGAAAATCGCTCTCTCGCGCACGATGTTGAATCTCAAAGCGGGCCCGCCCTGCAGCCAGGGCAGGAGATCGGCATAGACAAAAGCGAAGACCAAAACGAACAGGAAATCGATCCCTATCACCGCGTAAAAACAGGACTTCTTGAAGTAGATGTTATGGATCAATTGGGCCAGCATGGCGACGACCTGCAAAGAGCGTTGCGATCATAGGACCGACCACCGGAAAAGCCAGTGGCAAGCACTTCCGCACACGGGCGCCCTCAACACAGATCGAAGTCGGAGCGCGGCGTTTGCGCGCGTTTACGGTGCTTACTGTCCGCTATTCGAGCGAGGACTCGATTTTTTCTTCCGGACGCGGCGCGAGATGCCTTTGCATGATGATGCGGGCGCAGGCGTTCCAGCGGAGCAGCGCGTCGTCGTTGCCCTCGGGACGGACGGCCTCGGCCTTTTCGTACCAATCCATCGCTTCGCAGAGCCATTCGTAAGCGTCGTGGCCTGCGCCAGGCACGCTCAGATGAAGTTGCGCTTTGGCGCGCCGTTCGCAAATGATCCCGGCGTAGTAGAGGCGTTCGTATTCGCTGCGAAGCTGTGTTGAAACTTCCTGAGCTTGTCTGACAGCGACGGCGTGGCCTTCGCCAAACCGGTCCGTCAGAGCCAGCAGCAGCACGACCAACGCTTGCTGGTTGTCCGGTTCAACGCGCAGCACGTCGCGGCAGATGCTCTCGGCTTCGCCGGGCTCATTGAGCAGCCGGTACCGGACGGCCTTGTCCAGCGCGGCGGGAATGCCCTCTCGGGAGAGCGGCTTTAATTCAAAGTCTGTGCTGCCGTGCATGGGATCAGTGGCAGGGATTGGAAATCGAAAAACGAGAATTCTCAACTGCAAACTGGCCCTAGACTTTGGGCCGGAGCATCCGCCACAGCTTGCCGAGCGGATCGTAATACTCGTCCACCACGCGTTCCTTCATGGGGATGATGGCGTTGTCCGTGATCTTGATTTCCTCGGGGCAAACGTTGGTGCAGCACTTGGTGATGTTGCAGTAGCCCAGGCCGTAGTCGTTCTTGGCGGCTTGGAGCCGGTTCGCAGTATCGAGCGGATGCATCTCCAATCCGGCCAGGTGAACCAGGAAACGCGGCCCGATGAATTCGTCGTGCTTCCGGTGCTCGCGCAACACGTGGCAAACGTCCTGGCACAGATAACACTCAATGCACTTGCGGAATTCCTGCACGCGATCGATGTCCTCCTGCGCCATGCGCCAGGTGCCGTCCGGCGAGTCGGGCGTTCTGGGCTGGAGCTTTCGGATTCGCTTCTTCACTCCGAAATTCCAGGAAACGTCCGTCACCAGATCCTTGAAGTGCGGAAATGTTTTCATCGGCTCAATCGTCACGGGCTTGTCCAGGGGAATGTCGCTGAGCCGAGTCATGCACATCAAGCGGGGCAAGCCGTTGATTTCGGCTGAGCACGAGCCGCACTTGCCGGCCTTGCAATTCCAGCGGCAAGCCAGGTCGTTCGCTTGCGTGGCCTGGATGCGATGGACCGCGTCGAGCACCACCATGCCTTCCGAGACTTCCGTGGTGTAATCGCGGAACTCGCCGCCGCCCGCTTCGCCGCGCCAGATTTGGAAGGTGGCCGTTTTCATTTCATCTCTTCGATAATCTGTTTGAGTTCGGCCGGCATATCCGGAATCGGCTCCCGCCGCACTTGCATGGCGCCATCCGGTCCCTTCCAGACCAGGACGTTCACTTTGCCGGAGGCGGCATCTTTGTTCGGATAATCCTCGCGGAAATGTGCGCCCCGGCTTTCTTTGCGTTCGAGCGCGGCGCGGGTAATGGCTTCGGAGACGGTGAGCAAATTCGTCAAGTCAAGCGCCGTGTGCCAGCCGGGATTATACTCGCGATTGCCATGCACGCCGACGTTTCGCGCGCGGGCCCAGAGCTTTTGCAAGCCACCCATGGCCCGAACCATCTCGTCTTCTCTCCGCACGATGCCGACCAAATCCTGCATCATCTCCTGAAGGTCATATTGAATCTGGAAAGGGCCTTCGGCCTCCGCGCCGCTCTGGGGACGGCGATCGAACGGGGCAAGAGCGTGCCGCGCGGTCTCTTCAATCTGTGCGGCGTTGATCGTTCCCGCTTTGTTCGACTTGGCGAATTGGGCGGCGAATTCCCCGGCGCGCTTCCCAAAAACCAGCAAGTCTGAGAGGGAATTCCCGCCCAGCCGATTCGCGCCGTTGATTCCCGCCGCGCACTCCCCGGCGGCGAACAATCCGGGCAAGCGCGACATCTGGGTGTCGGAATCCACGCGAATTCCTCCCATTGCGTAATGCGTCGTCGGCCCCACCTCCATCGGTTCTTTGGTGATGTCGATATCGGCGAGCTGCTTGAACTGGTGATACATGCTGGGCAGCTTGCGTTTGATGTGCTCTTCCGCGTTGGAAATCCTTTTCTTGATCCAGGAAATGTCCAGAAACACGCCGCCGTGCGGGCTGCCGCGTCCGGCTTTGATCTCGCGAACGATGCACCGCGCCACGTGATCGCGCGTCAGCAATTCAGCCGGCCGGCGCGCGTTCTTGTCGCCCTGGCAATAGCGCCAGCCTTCCTCTTCGTTGTCGGCGGTCTGGGCTTTGTAGAGATCGGGAATGTCATCGAACATGAAGCGGCGCCCGTCCTTGTTGAGCAGGATGCCGCCTTCGCCGCGCACGCCTTCGGTCACCAGGATCCCGCACACACTGGGCGGCCAGACCATGCCTGTGGGATGGAATTGAAGGAATTCCATGTCGATCAGTTCCGCGCCGGCGTGATACGCGAGGGCATGGCCGTCGCCCGTGCCTTCCCAACTGTTACTGGTGATTTTGTAGGCGCGGCCCAGGCCGCCGGTGGCGAGCACTACTGCCTTCGCGCGGAAAACTTTGAATCGCCCGCGCTCGCGTTCGTATCCAAACGCTCCCACCACGCGGTCCCCCTCTTTCAGAAGCGTGAGAATCGTGGTCTCCATGTGGACCTGCATGCCCTGGTGGAGGCCGTGATCCTGGAGCGTGCGAATCATCTCCAGGCCCGTGCGGTCCCCGACGTGCGCAAGTCGCGGGTATTTGTGCCCGCCGAAATTTCTTTGCAGGATGCGGCCGTCCTTCGTGCGATCGAAGACCGCGCCCCAGGCTTCGAGTTCGCGGACGCGGTCGGGCGCTTCCCTGGCGTGCAATTCGGCCATGCGCCAATTGTTGACGTATTGGCCGCCGCGCATGGTGTCGGCGAAGTGGACCTTCCAGTTGTCGCGGTCATCCACGTTGGCCAGGGCCGCGGCAATCCCGCCTTCGGCCATGACCGTGTGCGCCTTTCCCAGAAGGGATTTGCAGACGACACCCACAGAGACACCTGCCGCGGACGCTTCAATCGCCGCGCGCAGCCCGGCGCCGCCCGCGCCAATGATCAGCACGTCGTGTTCGTGAGTCTCGTAATCAGGCACGGGTTCGTGAATCGTTAAATGAGTTACATCGTTAAATCGGCTATGACGAAGGCCGAATGACAAAACGCCGCGAATCTTGAGCCATGCCTTCGGGATTGGTCATTGGAGCTTTTTTCGTCATTCGGATTTCGTCATTCGGCATTGGTCTGAGTGTGTGCGTTCAGGACCGGACCTTCTCAAAGGATTCTTATGTCCCTCCACACTCCCATCGCGCACAGCCGCACGTAGAGATCGGAGAATCCAACCCAGAACAGGCTCATCCAGGCCCACAGCATGTGGCGGCGGTTCAGGCAGCTCACGCACGAGTAAGTTTTCTGGCACATGGGCGCGCGAGAAAGTTGGTCGCCAAATCCTCCGACCAGATGGCGCAAGGAATGGCAGCCGAGCGTGTAGTTGCCGAGGAAAACCACGTTCAACGCCAGCACCACCGTTCCCACACCGATGCCGAAAGACGGCTGGCCCGTTGCCGGGTTCGCGAACCACATCGCTTTCCAGACGTCGTGAGAAAGAATCAGGAGAAAGCCTAGAGCGACGTAAAGGAAATAGCGGTGCGCGTTCTGGAGGATGAGCGGGAAAGAGTGTTCTCCGCGATATACGTTGCGGGGCTCGCCCACCGTGCATGCTGGCGGGTCGCCCCAGAACGATTTGTAGTACGCCCCGCGGTAGTAATAACAGGTGAGCCGGAATCCGCCCGGCGCCCAGAGAATCAGCAGCGCGGGAGACCACGGCAGCCATTGCGGCCACCAGCCGGGCTTGGGGCCGAACCAACTGTGAGCCGATTCGCCAAACAGTTCCGGGGAATAAAACGGCGAAAGATACGGTCCTGAATAGTAGTACTGCCCCTGGAAGGCCGCCCACGTGGAGTAAACGATGAACGCCGAGAGCCCGAGAAAGACCAGCGCGGGTTGAACCCACCATGCATCCGGACGCAGGGTCTGGCCAAAGGCGGGCTGCTTCAGAGAGGTCTTCGCGCAGGACATAGACAAGTTCGATGCCGCAGCCTTGCGGCGCTGCAACGGGAATCGAAGGAGCGCTGTGAGGCTGTGCTGACCGTAGCGCAGAGTTGCACTCTGGCGTATCTCCGACTTGCAGTCGGCAGGGCTGCGGACTCACCGGCGCGCCCCGTTCCTTTCGATGCACCGCAGTTTGCAAAACTGCGATACGGCAGAGTGCAACTCTGCGCTACGAGGATTGCCGGTGCGCTCGACACATCTCCCCACGAAATGGAGTGCCGAGAAAAACCTCCGCGGCGCGGTCGATGAAAGGGCGCAGTGCCTTGAGCAAGAGTCCGGCGCCGGGATTGCATGCGCCAAATCCTAGCGGAGTTCAAAAAATCGAATCAAGCTTCGATTGAGAATTTCCACCGCCATCTCGATCAGCGAACGCGATGTTGCGATTTGGATTTCCTAATCCTCAAGTGTCGGCGCGCGAATTCCTGAATCAACCGGAAGAACTGCCGGGCTCCCGCCACCGGTCTACAACGACACGCCCAGCCATCCGCGAGTCATCTGAAAATCGACGTTGCCGCTGGCGAACGCTTTAGGCAGATACTCCCGGGAAGCGGCCTGCAACACGCGCTTCAGCATCTGTTCCATCATCGTTTCCCGCGAGAGGCGATTTGCGTCCAAAAGCAAGTCCAGTGCTTCCGTCTGTTCCGCGGTGCGGCCTTCGTTTCGCGAGCCCACTTGAACCAGCGGGACCATCGGATGGCTTTGCAGAAATCGATCCGAGAGGTGCGCCAGAATCACCTGTACTCCCGTTGCGCCCAGACCCGTCAGCGTTTCAACCTGGTGATCCGTGGGCGTTTCCATCACGTGAAAGCCCGGCTTCACGCAGGCCTGGCCGTAGGCCAGTGTCGGTCGCACGGGCGCCGAGTCGAACAACTCTTTTGTGAACACCTCGCTCGACGTGAGGGAGGAATTCTCAGCGACGACAACCGTCCCACCCGCGCGGACCACGGTTCTCGCAAGCATGGCGCAAGCCTCTGCGAACGGTCCCGGAACCGGCCCGTTCGACACGAGCCCCAACCGCAACGCTTCAAGTCCGACTTCCTTCTCGGCCTCGGGCGGATGCTCGGCCTGGGCTTTTCCAAACCAGGCCACCACTTTGGCCGTCACGGACTCAATCCCGCCGTCCATCTGAATGCTGGCCCAGCCGAATAGATCCGGGTCGATGCCTTGCTGTTCGAGAAAATTCTGCATCGCGTCGTTGTGGGTTTTCTCGCAGCCATGCTCCAGCACCAACCCGTTTTTGACGAGTGGGTGAGCCAGGTATCCCGCCATGGTCCTCAAGTAGAGGTGCTCGCAATCACCCCCGGACACGCCGCAGCCTTCGGTATGGGCCAGGGCGACGTAGCGCAGGCCCGTGTCCGCAGCCTCGCGATTCAACTTGTCCGCAATCATCCGGCCAATCTGTCCGGCGCAAAGGCTGGTGGGCACGATCAACCCGACGCGGTCGGAAGCCCACCCGCGCCGTGTCTGGTACGCTTTGAATCGATACTGAGTTGCGAGATGGTCCGGCATCTTGCCTGTCTCTAGAGCCGATGGCGAAATGGGCAGGCTGGAAGCCTGCCCTGCGTTGGAGGGCGAACGTGCATCTCTTAAAGCCAACGGCTCGCCGGTCGGAGCGGGCGCGTTGCGGAGTTGCGCGAGCCGCGTGGAATCCGTTTGCCGCCATTCCCGCCAGATCTGGACTTGAGATTGCCCGGCGCTTTCGCCGGCGCTTTTTTCGCCGGACGCAATCCGCAGCATCAGATCGAAGGTCTCGCGGCCCAACTCCTCCAGCGGTGTTCCGTCCATGTAACGCCCGGCGTTCACATCCATTTCTCTGGTTAACATTCGGTAGCGCGCGGTGCTCGTCATGATCTTGATCGTCGGGACAAACGGAAAGTTAGTGATCGAGCCGTTGCCGGTCGTGAAGAGAATCAGGTTGCAACCGGCGCCCACCTGGCCGGCGACGCTTTCCAGGTCGTTGCCCGGACTGTCCATGAAATAGTATCCCGGATCCCGCATGCGCTGGCTGTAGTCGATGACGTGGTCCAGGCAGGTTTCCGGATCTTTCTTGCGCGCGGCGCCGATGGATTTGACTGCGATGTTGTAAAGTCCGCGATAATTGTTGCCGCCGCTCGGATTGCCTTCGGCAGTGTGTCCGTGCCAGGAGACGCGTTCCTGAAAGCGTTCGAGTTTCTCCAGGAATTGGCGCGCCGTCGCGAGATCGCGGACGTTCTGGAGAATGTATTCCTCCGCGCCGATCAGTTCGTCGGTCTCCGCGAGATTCGCCGCGCCGCCATAGCGAACCAATTCTTTCGAGACCCAGCCCACCAGCGGATTCCCCGAAACACCTGAGAACGCGTCGGAGCCGCCGCACTGCAGGCCGATTTTCAAATGCTCGACCGCTTGCGGAGAACGGCGGCACTGGTTCACCGTCTCCAGCCAAGACCGCACAATCGCTTCGCCCTCCTTCAATGCGGACTGATAATTCCCGTTCACGCTCAGGAACCGGTGCGGCAAATCGGCGATAGGGTAATGGTGCGCGATCAGGTAATCCCGAAGCAGACCATTCGTGACCGGCTCGGCGCCCAGATCGACCGCCAGCGCGGCGCCGACGTTGGGATGGATAAGGAATCCTGCGAGGGTTCGGAGCAACAAGTCGAAGTTGTTCGGTCGAGCGCTGCCGCCGCCTTCAGTGTGGGCGATGGCGACGACGCCGTCGATGTTCGGAAACTGCGCCGGAATGTTTTTGAATCGTTCGGCGAGCGAACGCGCGAAGCCCGACGTCCACGAACTCGTGCCGAGGATCACGATGTAATTGCGAGTTCCGACGCCGCGTTGCGCGCCGCGCGCGAACCCCTGGAAGAATCGCTTTTCGGCGGCGCGGGCCGTTGGGCGGCCCGGCTTGAAACGCGTTTCGTCGAATTCGTAGCGGACCAGGCGATCCAGCAAGTTCGGCTGGTCGGGCAGCGCGAAATCAACATGCCGCTGGCGCAACGCGTCGAGAATACGCGCATTGCAAATGTAGTCCCCCGGCGCGATATCCCGGAGCGCGGTGCCGAATGGCAAACCCCATGACAACAACGATGCACCGCCGGAAATCGGGACCACGGCAAAACGGTGTCCTTCGAGAATCGTGTGCGGCAAACGTAATGACCGCCCGCGAAACGCGATTTCAGTCCCCGCTTCCAGCCTTCGATTGCTGATCGCGACATTGTCCCCCTCCGCCGGCAGCCGGCTGATCTCATCAAGTGAATGGTGTGCGCTCACGACTCTTTGGCGCAACGGTTGGCGCCATGCCGGGGATGATACTCTGGGAAGCCGGCCTGTCCAGTACGCGGCTTTCCATGAACCTGATGGCAGGGCGAGCCTGTCCCAGCGAGCCGATCCGGGCGTGTTCCACACGTCGAGCGGCTCGCCGGGACGGACTCGCCCTACCGGGTTCATGGGACGCGAGGATCTTTCTGCATTGCCGCCCGCCCCCAGGCTTCCACGTTGTCCGCCGACCATCGATACGCGGCGATGTTGCCGTAATGACAACCCACCAGCCAGGCGGTGCACCAGAGAAGGGATCCAATCACATCGGTGGTATGATGGACGAGCAGCGCGATGCGCGTCCACCCCACGAACAGGATCGCGGCCGAAGCCACGCCGACGGCAATGATCTTCGCCTCCTTGCTCCGCAGTTCGCGCAGCGCAAGGATAATCAAGAAGCCAAAAAGCAGAGCCGCCGCGGCCGTGTGACCGCTCGGAAAACCGGGGCGCGTCAAAACCTCCATGTCAGGAAAGCTGGGCCGCGGGCGTGCGAAGAAGGCCTGCATTTTGCCATTGATCGCGCGGCCCAACGACACGGCCACCCCGAGGAAGGGCAGATAGTGCCAGCGCCGCAACAGGACCAGAACCAGCGCCACGGCCCACGTCATTCCGGAAATGGCTCCGCCTCCCAGTTCGGTGCCGGCCTGAAGAAACAAACTGTTCGCCGTGCCGGCGGCGTGCAGGCGCTCGCTGATGGGCCGGTCCAATCTCGAAATCAACCCTTGATATCGCGCATCCGCCGTGAGCGCGAAAAACAGCGCCGAACACAGGCACAACAATGTAAAGGCTGGTCTTGGGATGATCGAAAACAGTAAGCGCATAAGAGTCCTTTCGTCCTCGGAGTCAGGCGCTCGCCGGCGTCGCCTTCGCGAGCGCGTCGAAAGCTTGGTGAGTTACAGCGAGCGGGGCAAGCCTTTCCCAGCCCAATTAAAAACTAGAAAACTGCCGTCCGAGACTTCACATTGATTCCGTGCCGGCCATAGAACGAACCTTTCGCGTAAGCTTCCGCCATCAGGTGCATTTCACGCACCACGTGTTCGACCCGGCGAACCCGCTCCTGAAAGACATCCTCGTCAACGCCGAGAAAAGAGAATGCCACAAGGCGCTGGTGGTCGTGGATGAAACGCTCGCTCAAGCTCAACGCGGGCTTGCGAAACAAATCGAAACCTATTTTGCCGCTTTCCCGGAGTGTCTCAGGCTCGTTTGCTCCCCTCTCATTATCGAAGGCGGCGAGCGCACGAAGAACTCCTTTTTCCACGTCTCGGAAATCCAATCGCACGTGGACCGCTACCACATCGACCGCCATTCCTACGTCGTCGCAGTGGGCGGCGGGGCCATTCTGGATATGGTGGGCCTCGCGGCGGCGACGGCTCACCGCGGGTTGCGTCATGTGCGCATTCCCACCACCACGCTGAGCCAGGACGATTCGGGCGTGGGCGTGAAGAACGGCATCAACGCCTTTGGAAAGAAGAATTTCATCGGCGCCTTTGCGCCGCCCTTCGCCGTGATCAACGACTTTCAATTGCTGGCGTCGTTGTCGCCGCGCGACAAGCGGGCGGGCTACGTCGAAGCCGTCAAGGTCGCGCTGATCCGCGACGCGGCGTTTTTCGAAGCCATCGAACGGGATGCCGACGCGCTCCGCGAGTTCGAGCCGGCGTCAATGCAACGGTTGATTTACCGCTGCGCTGAACTGCACGTGAATCATATCGCGGCGTCGGGCGATCCGTTCGAGTTCGGCTCGGCTCGGCCGTTGGATTTCGGCCATTGGGTCGCGCACAAGCTGGAGCAAGTCTCGGGATACGAAATCCGCCACGGCGAGGCCGTCGCCATCGGCATCGCGGTGGATGTGATCTATTCGAAACTGATGGGTTTCATCGATCCTCAGATCGCTGGACGCATCTTGGGCCTGCTGGAGAAATTGGGCTTTGAACTGTTCGCCAACGAGCTGCTGCACGTCGATTCGTCCGGCGCGCTCATTGTGCTCGAAGGCCTGGAGGAATTCCGCGAGCACCTCGGCGGCGAACTCACGATCACCTTGCTCAGGAAGATCGGACAAGGCCTTGAAGTGCATGACATGAAAACGACGAAAGTCGTGGAGTCCATTCAGGAATTGCACCGTCGCTCCCGCGAACGTTTGGACGAACAGCCGGCCTCTCTGCCCGATTGCGCGGCGAGTTAGCGTCGCAGCGTCCCCAGGGTCACGCTTCCGTTTTGGCGAAGCCAACAGGAGACGGAATCGAAACGGCATTCCACGAAATGCGCTTCCCTTCAATTGGATTCTCGACCTTAATCAGCGCCGATGAAGATTAGTCTTTTTGGAATCGGCGGCATCAAAACGGGAAAACACAATTTGAAAGACCCCCGGCTCGACCAGGCGGACAAGCTGGTCGAGGCCGACAAGAAAACCTGCGCGCAGGTGGACGTGGTCGGCGAAGAGGAAGCTTTGACTGCGGACGCCATTCTGGTCACGCGTGACACCCGCGCGGATTTGCTCTTGAAAGACTTGGAGTTCATCGAGACGCGCCTGAGCCGCGCTCCGCAAGACTCTGAAAAAGTCGTCCTGGAGAAAATCAGGAGCCGGCTGGAGAATGAGGAAGGCGTGTTTGCCGCGGGATTGTCGAAGGAAGAACTTGCCGCGGTCGTGGCGCACAATTTCTACACCAACAAACCGGTGGTGATTGCGGAAGACACAGACGTCTCCGAGCCTGAGAAGTTGCTGCTGCGCGTCGTGCAGGAGAGCGGTTACATCTCGTTTCTGACCGTCGGCGGAAAGGAAAACCGCGCCTGGCTCATCCGCAAAGGCACGACCGCGTGGGAGGCGGCGGGCGCCATCCACACCGATATTCAGAAGGGATTTATCCGCGCGGAAATCATCAGCTTCGATGATTTCATCCAAGCCGGCGGCGAAACGCAAGCCAAGCGGGCCGGCAAGCAGCGCCTGGAAACCAAGCAATACGTGATGCAGGACTACGATCTGACGAACTTCCGGTTCAACAAATGAAGCCGAGAGTAGGGCAGGCTTCCAGCCTGCCTCATGCGCGGGCTGGGCAAACCTTGGAAAGAGAAGCAAGCTGGAAGCCTGCCCTACTCTGCGGAGTCCCAATCCCTTCATCCAAATGACAAAACGCGGGCCGGAACAGCAACTGCTGGAGCATCTCTCCGCAAGCCTTCAAGACCGGACGTTCGTTCGGTTGATCCTGTCGCGACCTGCGCACCCGGAACACAATCCGGAAAAAATTTTCGCGCGCTGTGTGGACTTGCGCGACGCGCCGCACCTGTCCTTCACGTTTCGTTTCCCCACCAAAGACATCACAAAGAACATGTCGCTGGCTGCCGGGATTGACTGGTTGAAGGAACAGATCGGCCGGGATTTTCGCAGCGCTTTGCTCTGCACAACCCGACGCGACTGGCAGCTTGCATGGCCGAAGTCCGGCGAGTGCCGAATCGTGGCCCACCAGCCTTCCGTCACTCAGGCGCCTTCCCGCGAGCACGATCGCGCGCGCCAGGAAATCCTCGAGGCGACGGCGCAGGATTGGTTGCGGGCGCTCGGAGTGACGGACGCCACCGGCAAGGTTCGCGAGCGCATGGCAGACAAATACCGGCAAATCAACCGCTACATCGAGATTTTCTCGCATCTGGCGATCGATTGCGGATGGCGCTCGCCTGGCTCTTCAGAGCGTGCGAGCGTCGAAGCGTCCGAGCGTCCGAGCGTGGAAGCATCAAGGTGCGGGCAAGATGAAAACGCGGCCCCGCTCCCCACGCTCGGACGCTCCCCGCTCCAACGCTCTCCCAGTACAGCCGCGCCGCTCACGATTGCCGATATGGGATCTGGCAAAGGCTGCCTCACCTTCGGAATCTGGCATTTGTTCCAGCGCGTCTGGAGAATTCCGGTGTGCGTGATCGGCGTCGAGGAACGTAAGGACCTTGCGACCTCCACCCTGAAAGTCGCGCGGGAGATTCGAGCGGCCGGCCTGGAGTTCAGGCAAGGGACCATCGATTCCGTGGCGCTGCCGCGAGTCGATGCGTTGATCGCTTTGCATGCCTGCAACACGGCTACCGACCACGCGATCTTGCGCGGGATTGATCGGGGCGCGCGGTTGATCCTCACCGCGCCGTGTTGCCACAAAGAATTGCGCCCACAACTCAAGCATCCTCCCACGCTGGCGTCCGTGCTCAAGCACGGCGTGATGGAGGAACGCATGGCCGAATGGGTCACCGACGGGCTGCGCGCGCTCTTTCTGGAATGGGCAGGGTACCGCACAAAGATCTTCGAGTTTGTCTCTACCGAGCATACGGCCAAAAACTTGATGATCTCCGCGGTCCGCGCCACAGAACCGTTCTCATCCGGAAAAGTCCGCGAGCGCATCGTCGAGTTGAAATCATTTTTCGGCATTCAACAGCACGCGCTGGATGCGTTGTTGGAGAGGTCACACGATTCATGAACCCGGTAGGGCGAGTCCGTCCCGGCGAGCCGCTCGACGTGCGTGGCACACGTCTGACTCGGCTCGCTGGGGACAGGCTCGCCCTGCCGACTGGAAATCGACCTCGATGAAGCGTGGCGATGTCGATTGGAAAGCCTTGGAGCGGCTGCGCGCTGCATTTCTGTCCGGCGACGCCGGCGAGCGGGATTACTGGCAGAGTGAAAGCGATCTCGCGAGTTACGATCAAACGTTCGCCCAGCGTATCGGCTGGAAATGGGATTATGTCCTGTCGGAACTGAAACGCCGCCGTTGGCCGCCGCCAGGCCGTGCCGTGCTCGATTGGGGCTGCGGCAGCGGCGTCGCCAGCCGCGCGCTTCTCGATCATTTCGGGATCGAAAGCGTATCGGCGCTGGGTTTGTGGGATCGTTCTCCGCTGGCCATGAACTACGCGGCGCGCAAGGTCCGGGAGAGATTTCCCGACCTCGCTGTGGTCACGGAAAGTGGCGATGGTTTCGGAAACCTGCACAAGGCCCTTGGGCCGTTGAGAATCCCCCTCACTCGTCCTGCGGACACCCTCTCCCCCACTGGGGAAGAGGGACGGGATGAGGGGGTTCTGTTCAAGGGATGCCTTCACGAACAATCACAAGACACGCCTTCCAACCCGTGCCCTGCGGTCGGCACGCTGATTTTGAGTCACGTCCTTACGGAACTGAAATCCGCGCAGGTCGATTCTCTTCTGGCCCTGGCTCAATCGGTCACGGCGATTCTCTGGGTCGAACCCGGCACGCACGCAGCCAGCCGGGCGCTCATCCAGATTCGCGAGCGGTTGCGAGGCCAGTTCCGTGTCATCGCTCCCTGCACGCATCAGGAGGGTTGCGGCATGCTGGCGACGGAAAACGCGCGCCACTGGTGCCACCATTTCGCGCCGCCGCCGCCGGAGGTTTTCACCGATGGCCAGTGGTCCCGGTTCGCGAAGTTGGCCGGCATCGATCTGCGCAGTTTGCCGCTCAGCTTTCTCGTGCTGGACAAACGCCCGTTCCAACCGCTGCCGGACGGAACGGTCCGCATCATCGGACGCCCGCGAATCCAAAAAACTCACGCGCTGATTTTTGCGTGCGACTCTTCCGGTGTCCGCGACCGTCGCTTGATGAAGCGCGCGTTGCCCGGTGAGTTTGCCCGACTAAAGAAAGGGGACGTCGATCCGCTGCAAATCTGGAAGCGCGAGGGCGACGACATTCTTGAGGCGAAGCCCGCGGCCTGATTTCTAAACGCAACGTCATAAATTTCTACCCATGTCGTTGTGTTCAATTTGCCGTCAAAGCGACGTCCTGCTAAGAGCGTGTCCGAAAATTCCGCGGGGTCCTGTTTTCGCGCCAAAGGCCGGATGGCGAGGCGCGACGAAGGAGAATATCCTCCCTGGATCTTCGACTGAGGAGCAACGAAGCCAGGCGGCCTTTGGCGCGAAAACCCTCCGGGCGGCGGGTCTTTTGTCCGTGGCCTGCGTTGGCTCGGTCCTTACAGCCCGCGTTGGGGATGCTCGGACCTCGCCGCCTTGGCCACAGCCAAAATCCCTCGCCGCAGGACCCCGCGCAATTTTCGGACACGCTCTTATGCGATTTGGGCGATGGCCTCTGGACCTGAACGGAAGTAGGGATTGGGCTGTGGCATTCAGACCGGTCGAGCGAAAAGGAGCTTCCTCCCTCGCCGCATCGCTGGAGGCACCTGCTGGCGTGGCTCGGCAGAATGGCCCCGTCGCGCCGTCCATTCGCGTGGGCGGGCGAGCGGCGGCGACGGGCTTTCGAACTCCAGTTCGCGGCGCCGCCGGTCGCCACGCGTAACGGACTCGCCCAGCCCACGCGAATAGGCGCGCCCGGGACTGCGCCGTTTCTTTCCAGATGTCCCCGTGAAGCACTCATTTCTTTTTTCCGTGGCTCGGCCCGCCGAGATCGGAATCGTCCTCGGGGATGGCCAGGAGCAGCGCGGGGCCAGGCGATTGATGGCGGAGCGATCAGCGTTTGGGCGTTAGGGGCGGTCATCGCGGCGGTGGAGCAGGTCAAAGGGCGCCAGTAGGCTGAATTTCGGGACGAATATGGCGACAGTGGACGGGACCTGGCGCTGTATTTGGGGCGGCGGTTGTGCGGGATGAAACTGGCGGAACTGGCCCGGGCGGTAGGTTTGCGAAATTACGGAGTGGTGGCGACGAACGCCAAACGATACGAACGGCGATTGGAACAAGACCGCGCGGAGAAAGCTCGAATGAAGCAGGTTACTAATAGGAATTTGCTTTTCACGGCTGGAGGCGAAGCCTGAACGTTCCGGGTCTCTGCCGCAAGAAAAACGCCCTTTTGAGGCGATCCTTGGAGGCTTCCCGGCTGAGAGGGTCTCGGAGGCCGCCCAAGGCGGGAATCCTGTCCCGCGAACTCTCGGAAAAAGGTGGTGGAGACCGGAATTCTAACCCCACCCGGACAGAGGGGGAGGCTCAAGCTGTCCGCAGCGTTTCGCAAAATCTCGTGCGGACAGCCCGTCTTATCCCTCCTCCAAAGGCCTTCATCCC
>VHCZ01000046.1 GCA_016871535.1 Verrucomicrobiota bacterium | reverse complement strand
ATAACTTTAGTCCAGATTTAGGCGCCATCACGAAAGCGCCTCAGCGAAATCCGGCCCCTTTTGAAGTCCATGGTCAGAATTCGATTTCTCAGGAAGTCCAGACCAAGCAATCCATCGATGGCCATATCTTTCGGCGTTCTGCCCGTAAACAGGATGGCTGAATGTTTGGGGCGAAGCTCATGCGCTTTTCGGTAAAGTTCATCGCGATCCCCAGCCTTCCGGGGCGGGGCGGGGCCTGGCCGGCTGCGGCGTTGCTCGTCGGTCACAGCCCCAAAACGGGGATGCTCCCTCCTCGCGCCTTGCATCCGGCCAGGCGGCGCTCCCGCCAAAACCGGAAGTTATTTTTGCACAGTCCCTTAGAGCCGTTCCCTCAACTTCAAAAACTCCTCCACCCCGAGCAACTTCTTCACCTCGGCAAAGCTCATCGCGGCCGTCGCCAGTTTATCGACGCGGCCTGTTGTCTTCCACGACTCACACAGGTCGCGCATGGCGCGGGCGCAAACCATGAGCGATTCGATGGGGCACACCACGATTTTGTAGCCGAGCTGTTCGAGTTCCTTGACGGACAAGATCGGCGTCACACCGCCCGTCAGCATGTTGACGAACAGCGGGTGTTTGACACGCTTCGGAATCTCTTCCAGTTCCTTCAGCGATTCGGGCGCTTCGATGAAGGCGATGTCCGCTCCGGCGTCGCAACAGCGGTTGACGCGGTCGATCGCGTCATCCAGCCCGTTCATTTGCCGGGCATCCGTGCGGGCGAAGATCACAAAGCTCGGGTCGCTTTTGGCGCGGACGGCCGCCTTGATTTTCAAGACCATTTCCTCAGTTGGGACGACCTGTTTGTTCGCGAAGTGGCCGCAGCGTTTCGGCATCACCTGATCTTCCAGCAAGATCGCCGAGGCGCCGGCGGACTCGAACAGTTCGACCGTCCGCTGGACGTTGTGCAGGTCGCCGTGGCCGGTATCGCCGTCGGCAATGACCGGTATGGAAACGCGCGCCGCCATGCGGCGGACGGCATCGGCCATTTCGCTCACGGAAAGGAAGTTGATGTCCGGCAGACCGAGCATGGAAGCGCTGGTCCCAAAGCCGCCGATGAAGACCGTTTCGAATCCCGCTTGCTCGACAACGAGGGCGGTGAAGACATCGTGCGCTCCCAGGCTGCGGATGATGCCCGATTGGGTGAGGAGTTGGCGAAGGCGTTTAGGGCCGCTGCTCTGGTTCATGCCGGCATCGTGCAGCAATCGGGGAATTTTCTCTACTGAGAAAACGGCGGCTCATTGGATTTTTCTCGTGCTTCGTTCCTGCATCCAGAGGATGTCCTTGTTATTGGACGACGCCACGGGATCGAAGGAGAGGAAACCGCCCTTCTTGATCGGCGGCATCGTTCGCGGGTCGAGCCAGCGTTTGATTTCCGAATGCCCGTCCGCGAAGGATAATCCGCCAGCTCGGTTGTGGTAACTAGCGGGATAATCCTGGAAAAACGCGGTCTTGGTCGGCTGATCCGGATAGCCCGCCATATTGACACCGAAGCCTCCGCTGGTGATGCCGTCTTCGCGCGCGTCCAGGAGCACAAAGGTTCGCGACGGCCCCGGATCAATCAGATCTCCAAACCGGTTGTAAATCCGCCAACCGCGTCCCCAAACATATTCATAGAGGTCGATTCCATCCACTGCGCCGAACCAATAATTCATCGACATGCTGCGCACCCGCGGCACAGGCTGGCCTTTGAATGGGCCGGAGCTCGGTTTGACTGCGGAACGGTCTGCCGGACATTTCCATATCGCGGTGGACTGGCAATAAGGCCAGAGCGGACTTTTCTTGATGTCCAGTTCGATCGAGGGTGCGGGAGCTCACATATGCTGCTGGATTGAACGGCCTGACTTTCAGTTCAGACGGTCAACGACTCGCTGGCTGGGCCGATGATGGCACTGTGCCCATCTGGAATGTTCAGTCAGGCGAGTTCATCGCTGTTCTGAGAGGGCACGGCGGCCGGATCACGCGCGCTGAATTTGGTTCGGACGGTCGGCGAGTCTCGACCAGGGCTTCAGACGGCTTTGGCGTGGGAGCCGTTTGGGATGCCCGCACAGGCGAGTTGCTGACTCCCTTCTTCAAGAATTTGGCCAATGGCACTTCCTTCAGTCGGGACGGCACGATGGTCTTTAGGTTGGATGAGAACAGGCGGCCGAGAGTTCTGGACGCAGCGACAGGGGAGCCAATCACCCCCCTTCTCTCGCTTTCCGCTGAAGCCGCTGAGGGCAGCCTGTCCGCAGATGGCCGGTACCTGGTCGCAGCATATCGAGATGGCAAAGCCCGCGTCTGGAAACTTCCCCGGGACCAACACGCGGTGGAAGACTTGGTGCTGTTGGCTCAAGTTCTCGCCGGACACAAACTCACGACGAAAGGGGCGTTCATGCCTCTGGAAGCGACGGTCCTGAGCAATGGATGGTGGAAACTGCGGACCACGTATCCAGACGAAACTCGGCTTTCCCGGAGCGGGCCTCCTCAACCGACAACCAATCGCTGATATTCCAGGCTAATGTACCGATCTGTCATGCCCGCGATGTAGTCGCAGATCGCGCGGGGCCAGCCGATCTGGCGGGCGCGTTTGCGGGATTGTTCGCCGACCGCTTCGTGATGCGCCAGGCAATACCGGAAAAGCTCTTCGATCATTCTCACGGCGCGCAAGTTCGGTTCGTGAACTTTCGGGTTGTAATAAAGGTTCTGGTACAGGTAATCGCGCAGCTCCCGATTCTGCTTTCGGCGCGACGCGCTGTATTGAACGAGCGCTCGGGGAAAAAGACGGACTTCGTCCGCGGACTGAACGCCGGCATTTTTCAACCGCTGTTCCGTCGTGGAAACGACGTCCTTCACCTGGCCATCGATGACGCAACGAATGATGAAGTAGCGGCGGCATTCGTCGGGCAAATCGCCGTATTCCTTCCGTACGGTCCGCGCGGCTTCCCCCCAAATGCGCGCATTCCGGCGGAGATCCTTTTCGTTCAGCAACTCCGCATCCAGTCCATCGTCCAGATCGTGGCTGTAATAAGTGATTTCGTCGGCGAGGTTGGCGACCTGCGCTTCGAGCGAGGAGGATTTGGCCTCGAATCCTGCGCGCCGGCTGGGATGATCGTAGCTGGTGAAATGTTTGGCGAGTCCTTCGCGAACTTCCCAGGTCAGATTCAAACCGGGGAAGAGCGGATACTTTTGCTCCAGTTCCTCGACGATGCGCAAGCTATGGAGGTTGTGCTCGAATCCGCCATGATTCTTCATCAGCTTGTTGAGCACCGTCTCGCCTTTGTGGCCGAAGGGCGGATGGCCCAGGTCATGCGCGAGCGCGATAGTCTCGGCCAGGTCCTCGTTCAAGCGCAGCGCGCGGGCGATATTGCGCGAGACCGCGGCCACTTCCATGGTGTGGGTGAGGCGGGTGCGCAGATGATCCCCGGTGCCGTTCAGGAAAACCTGGGTTTTGTATTCCAGTCTGCGGAACGCGCGCGAGTGGATGACGCGGTCGCGGTCGCGCTGGAAATGCGTGCGCCACTCCGGAGGCGGCTCGTCGAACTTCCGCCCGCGGGTTTCGGCGCTGAATTGCGCGCAGGGCGCGAGGAAGCGGCGCTCACGCTTCTCAAGCTCTTCGCGACAGCAGGCCATCGGAAATCAGAGCAGAGAGAGAAATTCCTCCACGGTTAAACCGGAGTGCCGGATCAATGCCCGCAGGGTTCCGGCAGAGAGTTCCCGATGTTGAGGGATGGACAAATTCGCTTTCACACCCGGCTTAACCATCACCAAATGGCTGCCAACCTGTCCGGCTTTCTGCCACCCGGCTTTGTGAAATACGCGCACGGCTTCTCTGCCAGAAATGTTCGCCAACCTGCCCACGGCCTACACAGCCACCACGACCGACCGTTGCCGGGATCGGCGTGACCGTTTCGCATTCGCCTTCTGGTCTTCGGCCCAAAGCCAAGCTGTAATCGCCTCTTTGATGTTTTCGAGAGCCTCCTTTTCATCGAGGCCTTGCGAAACGCATCCCGGCAGCGCCGGACACTCCGCGACAATCCAACCGTCCTCGGCCTTCTCCAGATTGACATGAAACATCATAAACGCCTTCTAATTCGCCAACAAATTCTGCACCGCCACGCCGCGCAGCTCAAACAGCCGCCGGATCACGTCCTCGATCAAATTGTTCGGACACGACGCGCCGGCTGTTACGCCCACCGTGATTTGGCCCGGCGGCATCCAGGCTTTGGTTTCGATTTCCGCGTGCGTGTGCTGGTCGAAGTGCACGATCAAACCGTCCGAGATCATCTTCGAGGCGTTCTTGATGAAAAAAGTCGGCAGCTTCGCTTCGCCCATCTCCGCCAAATGCGACGTGTTCGACGAATTGTAGCCGCCGATGACGAGCAAAAGGTCCAGCGGCTCGGCCAGCAATTTCTCCAGCGCATCCTGGCGGTCTTGCGTCGCGCCGCAGATCGTGTCGAAGAACCGGAAATGTTTGTCCAGTTCCACCGCGCCGTATTTTTTCTCCATGGCCGCCTTGAGCCGGCGCTGCACTTCTTCGGTTTCGCCGCGCAGCATCGTCGTTTGGTTGGCCACGCCGATGGCCTGGAGATGAACGTCCGGATCGAAGCCGGGCGAGTACGCGCCTTTGAACTTCTCGAGGAATTCCGCTTTGTTGCCGCCGGTCAGGATGTAGTGACAGACGTAGTCCGTCTCGGCCAGCGTGAAGACGACCAGGTAATGCCCCTTGCCGCTGGCCGTGGCGCGGGAACTCGTGGCCTTCGTTTCCTCGTGCCAGGCTTTGCCGTGGATGATGCTCGTGACCGAGTCGTTCGCGTACTGGCGGACGCGTTTCCAGACGCTCATCACGTCCCCGCAAGTCGTATCGACAAAGAGGCAACCCTTCGCTTCCAGTTTTTCCATCGTCGAAGTCTCGGCGCCGAACGCGGGAATGATCACCACGTCGCCTTGCTTCAAGTCGTCGAGGTTGGCGTTCCTTTCCTTGCCGGAAAGGAACTTGATGTCCATGGCCCGGATCTGGTCGTTGACTTCCGGGTTGTGAATGATCTCGCCGAGGATGTAGATGGGCTGATCGGGAAAGACCTTCCGCGCCGCGTACGCGAGGTCAATCGCGCGCTCGACGCCGTAGCAAAACCCGAACTCCTTGGCCAGCTTGACCGTGAGCCGCCCTTCCGCGGACACGACCAGGCCTTTCGCCCGAATTTGGTCGATCAATTCGCTTCGGTAATGCGACAGCACCTGAGCCTGGACCGCGGCCATGACATCGGGCCGGCGGAGATTGATCTTTCGCGGCGCACTCGGCGCTAGGGTTGACATAATTCGATGGTGCGGAGTCTAACAGTGCCCGCCGGATCGTCGAGACAGGATTTCGCCGCGCCGGCATGAAAGGTGCGTCCGCAAGTTGGCGGTGAAGCGTAGCGCAGATTTTCAATCTGCTGTATCGCTGACTTGTAGTCAGCTACGCGACAAACTCACCCGACCGCGCCGGATTGGCCGGTGTGCCGCAGATTCCAAATCTGCGATACGGCAGAGTGGAACTCTGCGCTACGTGGACGGCGATCACTGACCGCGCTCTAATGGGCGACAACTCGTGGACGCACTGGGCATGAAGGCCGGCACGAAATCACGCCCTGGATTAACTTCCTCCTCGCGATCATCCGGCGAGGCTGCGCCGAGTTCGAACCACGAGCCGCGACTACCGATCCCAGTCGGGCTAAGGGGTCATGGAGCGTCGAACCAGCGCCCCCCACCTCACTCCGCGGACTTCTTGGGCACCGGCTTTGCCCAGCAGAAAACCAGGATGAAAACGCTGTGGGAAGAGAGTATTCCCGAACTTGCGAGCTTGCCGAAAAGGGAACGGCGCATGGTGGTTCGATTGGCGGTGAACGAGGCTTGTCTTAAACACTGGCAGATTGCGGCGAGTTTCTTGGCATTTGCCGCCGTGCTCTTCGCCATGGCCTTTTTGGTGTATTGGTTAGCGTCGTCACTCGGTTTTGTTAAGATCGAAGGAGAGTTTCCGAATCAGCGCCCCGCTGCAGCCATTGACCGCAGATCAGCTTCAACCCTCGCGACAGGACCGTTCCGCGGCGTTCAAAGCGCCGACCGTGAAAACCATCGGGTAGAGCCGCTCGTGGTACCAAAGCCTGGCAAAGTAGAAACCGATCGGCGATGGATTCTTCCAGGTTCCATTCTCCACTTGTTCCACCAGCCAGGTCGTGCCCTGCGTGATCGCAGACCGGACTTCTCCCATTTCTTGGCCAGCGCCGTTCTTGGTTGTGCTTGCCAGGGCCTCCAGCGCGAGCGCGGTCTCTTCGACGGAACCCGGACCGCCCTTGAAGCCGCCCCAGGCGCCGTCCGGATTCTGCGCGCGCACCAACCACTCGATTCCCCGCGACCGCGGTCCCTCGCCTGATTTGATTCCGAGCGCCGCGAGTTTTTCCAGTGCGAGCACGACGCGCGCGGTTCCATAGGTCGGGTTCTGGTCGTCCGGGGCGAATTGATTTCCGAACCAGAGCGGAACCCACGAGCCATCTTCGCGCTGGGTTTGCCGCAAGTATTCCACCGCTCGAACGGTGGCCTGATCGAGCCGCGTTCGCACGTTTGATGGGACGTCCGCGCGCCACGCCGCCCAGGCGCGCAAGCCGTGCGCGGTCAAATCCGGGCTGCTGCGGTCGAACGGCAGCGCGCCCCAGCCCCGGCAGAACGTGGGAATCCCTCCGTCGCGATTCTGGAGGTTCAACAGCCAATGGATCCCCGCCAGCGCCGCGGCGCGTGTCGAGTCACCGATCTCGCCCAGACTGTGCAACGCGAGCAATGCTCCGGCTGTGTCGTCGGCATCCGGAACGCCTCCCGGCAAATCCGTCCAGGCCCAGCCGCCCGGCGCGGCGTGCGTGTAGGGATGTTCCTCGCGGTATTGCTGCGCGAGAAGCCATTCTCGGATGGCCCGGAGATCGTTGGGTTCCAAAGCCAGCGCGCTCACTCCCGAATCAATCGCTGGCCGCGGCCCGAGCGCATTGAGCGCGAGCGTGGTGACCCACGTCGCCAGATTCGTGTCGATGGGCCAGCTTCCGTCCGGACGCGGCGATTTCTCGAGAAATTCGAGGCCGTGTCTTGTGACCGGATGGGCCACATTCCCGGCGCAGGCGAGGCTCATGACGACGAAGCTCGTCAGCGGCGTGGCCTCCAGAAATCCGCCGCTCGAAGGTTGAATGCTCTGAAGAACGGCGAGCGTCCGGCTCCGCGTCAGAGCCCGGACAAAGCGCGCGAGAGGGTTTCTCGAAGGCAAGTGATGATGCCGCGCCTGGCCAATCGCGATCAACGCCGGCAACGCATAGCTGACCACGGGCAGCCGCAGCGCCGCGAACCATTGATGCGGGCAAGCCGCCAGTTCAAAGGGCAGCGGCAGAATCCGGCGCCACGCCCCGGCCATCGGCCCCAGTCGTCCGCCCAGCGCGCACGTCAGGAGGATCGGAACGGAGAAAGTGCGATCCTTTCCGTAGCGCCGGATGATGGCCGGCGCAAGGTGTTCAGGATCGATCCCTCCAGCCCTTTCAGCCAGCCAGTTTTCCGCGCGCGCAACGACGCTTCGGAACTTTGCGTCGCTCCCCTGCACGATCCCGAACGCCGCCCAGCACAATGCCGTCGTGCTGATGTTGCTAACACTGATGGTCGTGTCGCCCCAGCCGCCGTCGGAGTTCTGGTGTTGGGCGAGCCACTCCAGTCCGCGCTCGATCAGGAGTGCGGAGTGCGGAGTGCGGAGTGCGGAATGTTTTTCAACGGTGGCAAGGGCGCAGACTGCGGTGGCAGTCGAAAGGGCACTGCTGGAAAGTTCCCCGACCCAATGGCCGCCGGGTGCACGGGCGCCGAGCAATTCCCGGCGCGCTTGGGTCAAAGCGGCCGTGAGACGTCGCCGAAACTCAGTTCGTTTCACTCCCGCGATCACAGGGGTGCCGCTGTGTGAAATTGTTAAATCGTTAAATGGGTTGAATGAGTTAAATCGTTACAAGGTTACCGCGGCGTGACGGCTCTGGAGCTTCAATCCTTTTAACGAATTGACTCATTCAACTCATTTAACCCTTTTAACCCAGGGACGCATTCAGACGAGATCCTTTTCGCGTTTGCGCGCCGGCATCACGGCGCACGCTTCTTTGCATCCGAACAGCCGGCTCAGGAGATGCCGGTTCCGGCTCACCCAGGCGTAAACTTTTTCCGCGATCCAGATGACTCCGGGAATCCAGAGGAACAGCGCGAGCGGCACGAGCAGCGGCATGCGCAGGCCGACAAACCGGATGCACCGGGCGCCGCGATAAACCCGCCGTTCCGGCGTCACGCAATGCATGGCTTCCAGCAAGTCTTCGCGCGTCAGTTGCGGAGCGATCTGGCCGGCCTCCGGGTGTGAAAGCGGCAGGAGGCGGACGACGTTGAACCAGTCGAGCCAAGTCAGCACTTTCATCTGAAATGTGCACAGCGGGCAGGCGTCGTCGTATAGAACGATGTACGGGTTCGATCCCATAGAAGTTCGGGGGCAATCTACGAATGATCCGTCGCTCCAGTCAAATCATCCTGGGGGCCATGACGGAGCTCTGAACTCTGAAGCGCTTGGCTTCACGTGTCACGCGGCAGCGTCTTGGAGTCTTGGAGTGCGGCAGTCCGCTCGTTCCCTGCACGTTTTGGTCTCGGAACCATGCCCACGGCCCATGAAACGATCGCCGGTATGAGTCCGTCCCGGCGAGCTGCTCCACGCGCTTGGAACACGTCCGACTCGGCTCGCTGGGGACAGGCTTGCCCTACCGTCTCGGAACCGATTTGATTCTTGGTTCGTGCTCTGTTCTCAATGGAGGCATGACAGATTCATTACACGCTCTTGTTCGCAGGTTGCTGCCAGGTCTGCTCGGACTTGTGGTTTTGCCCCACGAGGCGCTGGCTTTGGAGCCTTGCCGCATCGAGGTCGTCGAGAAGGGAAGCGGTTGGCCCGTGCCGCTCGTCGAGTTGCGCACGACACATCATGCGCGGTTCGTATCGGACAACGCGGGCGTCATCGCCTTTGATTTGCCGGAGTTAATGGGACGCGAGACGTGGTTCGATGTCCTCGGCCACGGCTATGAAGTGCCCAAGGATGGTTTTGGCAGCCGCGGAGTGCGCCTGACGCCTGAGCCGGGCAAGACGCTGCGCGTCGAAGTCAATCGCACCATCATCGCCAAACGCCTGGGCCGTCTCACGGGCGGCGGGCTTTTCGCGGAAAGCCAGAAACTAGGCCAGGCGCTGGATTGGCGCGATTCCGGCATTCTTGGCTGCGACAGCGTCCAGAACGCCGTCCATCGCGGGCGCCTGTTCTGGCTCTGGGGCGACACGACGATCGCGCGCTATCCGCTTGGCATCTTCGACGGTACGAGCGCGACTTCCGCCGTGAAGCCGCTGGCGAAATTCGAACCGCCCATTCGGCTGAAGCTCGATTATTTCACGGACGCCAAAAGCCTGCCGCGAGGCATCGCCAAGATGGCGGGCAGCGGGCCAACCTGGGTCACCGGCTACGTGAGTCTGCCGGACGAGAATGGCAACGCGCGGCTCGTGGGCAGCTACATGAAAGTCAAACCGCCGATGGAAGCGTATCAATGGGGGCTCTGCGTCTGGAAGGACGAGTCGGCGAACTTCGAGCCGCTGCACGTCCTCTGGACGAAATCCGACGCCGCGCCAAAACCGCCGCCCGTCCCCGAAGGCCATCCGGCGTTTTGGAAGGACGAACGCGGAAAGGATTGGGTGCTCTTCGGCAACCCGCTGCCGGCGCTGCGCTGTCCCGCGAGCTTCGAGGCCTGGCAGGATTCTTCGACCTGGGAAGTCCTGAAGCCGCAAGAAAGCCTCGCGTCCGCCGCGGACGGCAAGCCCGTAAAGCCGCACAGCGGCTCGATCGCTTGGAACAGATTTCGCAAATGCTGGGTGACGGTGTTCATGGAAACCTTCGGCAAGCCGTCCGCCTTTGGCGAACTCTGGTATGCCGAAGCCGACGCGCCGACCGGTCCGTGGGGCAAGGCCGTGAAAATCCTGACGCACGAGAACTACACGTTCTACAATCCGCGGCTGCACCCTGAATTTACGCCAACCGACTCGCCGGTGCTGATCTTCGAGGGGACTTACACGATGCAGTTCGCCGATAAACCCGCGCCCACGCCGCGCTATGATTATAATCAGATTCTTTACCGCCTCGACCTGGATGATCCGGCGCTGAAGCTGGCTCAACAGGGTCGAGCAAGGTCGGCTGGACTTCTTCCAATGGTTGATTGACTGGTGCATGCTGTCGGTGTGCTCGACCTTGGCCCGTTTCAGCATTTGCAACTGCGCGGCGGTTTCACACTCGTCGAAGTCCGCCTTACGGCGCAGCCATTGCTTGACCCGCTCGATCGAGCTGCGACCGCCCAAACCATCATTCGCGCAAGCCGCTTCCACATCTTCCTCCGGGCCGACTTGGACGAACGAGAAATGTCTGTCTCCCTCTACCACGAGGTGTTGGAGGCGGCGACGGTGGCCATGGAACAGTTACCCGCTGCCGTGGTTCAATTAAACGAGGGCGATTTCGAGCAGGCCGCGCAGGCGGCTCACCGGCGACTCGGAATGGCATCACCCGAAACGCTGAATCAGATGTTGGCAGAGTTCGGTTTTTGAATTTAAGATTACCCTGTGAAAGGCGACATCGAAATGCTCCTGCTGAAGCTAGCGGATGGCGCGCGCATCCTGCGTTTTAGCGAGTCAGAGTCAGGGCTATGCTTGGAGAAACGGCTCGACCCGAAGGAGCCTGTCTTTCGCCAGAAGGCACGCTGGAAGCGGGTCTTTAAGGCCATGCTGAAACGCGAACTAGGCACGGCCAGCTGAGCAGTTCGAGCAGTTCGTGCTGACTTTTCTTCTCAGGCCACGTTCAATAATCCGCCACCGATCCATCCTCGAAATAGATCGACGGGTTCGGATTGGAATGCGGGTGTTTCCGGGCCACGTCTTCATTGAGGTGCAGGCCCAGACCCGGCCAGCGCGGCAATTCCGCGTAACCGTCCTTGATCGTCACCGTCCGCCCGTTGAACAAATCGAGTTGCCAGCCGGTCGGATTGGGGTGCGATTCCTGGATCACGCAATTGGAAGTGCTCGCATCCACGTGGAGCGACGCCAATCCCAGCCCCGTGGAAAGGCTCCCCGGCCCGTGCGGGGCGACTTCGATGAACTGCGCCTCGGCCATGGCCGCGATCTTGCGAATCTCGGTGATCCCGCCGCACTGGATCACATCCGGCTGCACGTAACTCACCAGATGGCGGCTGATGATGTCTTCGAACATCCATTTCGTGGTGTGCCGTTCGCCAGTCGCCAGAGGAACGGTGGTGTGCTTGCCCAGCCATTCGAGCGTGTCGTTGCCTTCGAGTTGAATCGGTTCTTCGAGAAACAGGATTCGGAGCGGCTCGATCGCCCTGGCAAATTCCAGCGCCATCGTCGGCGTCAACAAACCGTGCGCGTCGATCAGAATATCAAAGTCATCGCCGGCGGCAGCCCGCATGTCTTCGATGATCTTCACGGCCCGCTTCAAGTTCCACGGGCGTTTGATGACGCGGCGCCCGTCGATCATATCGGCGACGACCGGGCTGGTCTTGATCGCGGTGTAACCCATTTCTTTGGCGCGTTGCACTCCTTCTTTGCCGCTGCCGTGAACGTAAAGCCGAATCCGCTCGCGCGCCGCGCCGCCCAACAGCCGCCAGACGGGAACCTCCAGCAATTTTCCCAGAATATCCCAGAGCGCCAGATCGACGCCGCTGATGGCCGCGTTCAGCACTGGGCCGCCGCGCCAGCGCGGCCAGCGATACATTGCTTGCCACAAAAACTCGACCCGTGTCGGATCGCGTCCCAAGAGAACCCGCGCCAGATCATCGACGGCCGCTTTGCACGTCGGAGCTTTGCGATGGACCGACGTGTGCCCTTCGCCGATCACGCCCGCATCGGTGAAGACCTTGAGATAAACTTCATCCTCGACGATCAGGGATTTGAGATCCGTGATCTTGATGCCTTCCGGGATTTTCGCTCCCTGTGATTCGGGAATAATTCCGGACCAGAACGGCGCGGCGGCCAGCGCGAGGCCGGCGCGTTTGAGGAATTCTCTGCGGCTGGCAGGGCGCGGGTCGGAGAAAGAGTTGTTCATAAAGGAGACGGGTTTGGTGAATTCGGACGAAAGTGTATTCATCTCCGAAGACCGCGTAAAGCGGAGAGCCAGGTGTGCCGGTAACTTCCGGAATTCAAACAAGAACCTCGTTGCGGCTGGCAGCCTCACTCCTTTTGGGTTTTTCGTGTATTTCGTGGGCTCAACTGCTGGTGCGAAATCTGGCGGACGCCTGCTGCCACGTTCACGATCTCTTTAGTCTGATCGGTCCAGCGGATCTCCAGCGCCTCCGGTTCGTCGGGCAACCCAAGGACAACCTCGGTCGAATTCTGCGAGCAGTAACCCTCGCCAAGCCTAATCTCCTTCGCCGGTCCGAGATTGCCCCCGCGAAACACGACTCGCAGGACGGCGCCAATCGCTTGCGGGTTTTCTGCCGAACCCCGCAGCCGGACCCGTAGTCCCGGACGCGCCTGCACATTCCGAAAGAGTGCCGTCGGACCGTTGTTCTGCCCGATCGCGAGATCGAGCCGTCCGTCATGGTCGAAGTCGCAAAGGGCAGCGCCGCGCCCTTCACCATAGACTGCGAAACCGCTTTCGTTCGTGCGCACCGCGGCCAAACGTCCCGCTCCGGTCCCCCGGAGCCAGAGGCCACAGCCGGCATCATGGCGGCTCTCCGAAGGCGCGACGCCGAAAAAATTCTGCGCCAGGAACAAATCTTCATGGCCGTCGCCATCCAGGTCCCCCACCGCAATGCCGAAGACCGGGGAAAGCTGGGCTTCATCCGGGAGCGGACCGGCCTCGAAGTAATCGCCGCGATTGAGCAAGAGAACTGAGTCGAGAGTGGCCGCGGCCGCTTCGCGCATAGGGGGCAAGCCGGCATCAAGCACGTCACGAACGGTGGCGGCGCTGAAAGCGGCAAAGCTCGGAAAACGCTCGCGCAACATCGGAAACACGCTGCTCAATGCCGCCCAATCTCTCGCCGGGACCCACTGGGCCAAGCCCGGATCGCGACGGGCTTCGATCAACGCCAGGTCACGCGACCCGCCCGTCTCGCCAAAATAAAGCCGGATGGGTTCGGCCAGAAATCGCCGCCGCGACGTGTTACGGCCCCAGTTTCCCGCGACCAGGTCCTGCCGGCCATCGCCATCGAGATCGCCCGCCGCGACGCTGTTCCACCAGCCGGTGAGCGAGTTGAGAGTGGGAAATCGCTGGGCGTTGAAAGCAGTGGAGGCTGGCGCGTTGAGCGGGACTTGATTGGTCCATCGAAGGGGCGCGTTCCAAGGCGTGAACGTGCCCCGGTCGTTTCTCAGAACTCGAAGCGGCTCCCAATCGCAGGCGAGAACCAATTCCGGCCAGCCATCGGCGTCGAGGTCAGTGAACAGAGCGCTGCTGACCAGGCCGATGTTGGAGAGTGGCCGGCTGGCTGCCGGGTCGAACTTGAGTTGCCCGCGCTCATTCCGCAGCAGGACCGATGAAGCCGGTTCGGGATACCGGCCCGCAATCACGCGCCCGCCGACAAACAGGTCGAGGTCGCCATCGCGATCGATGTCCGCGAGCGCTAGCGGACCCGTGCTGGCCGCCGAGCGCAGCAGGTTGTCGTCGGCAGCGCCGTTTACGACCGAGAATTGCCGAAGCGACGGCGCGTTGGTGGAGCCGTCCTCGTAATTGGCCAGTCCGATGAGCAGGACCAGATTGGTCGGATCGGGCTGCCACCCAAGGACCGCTGTGAGGTCTCGTTCCGCGGGAACTTCGAGAAACTTCGCCCGCTGCCGGATGAATTGGCCGCGACCGTCGTTGCGGAACACGGCCATCCGTCCGCCGCGCCCAGCGCCCACGATCAGATCGTCCCAGCCATCGCTGTTGAAATCGAGCCACGTCACGCCGGGGCCGAGCTGGCTGAGCTTGTGCGGCAAAAGGGGCTGGCGCGTGAAATCGTCGAAGGGTTCGTCCGCATGCTGATGTCCGAGCAGATGGCTGGCGTCCTGGAAGAGCGTGGGAGCGTGGGGCGTGAGGCGTGAATGGCGCGAGGACGCTTCAACGCTTTCACGCTTTAACGCCTCGCCGGCCGACACCGCGCCTGCTTCGTCGATTTCATAGGCGCAATTGGCCGGCACCCCTTCGATCTTGCTCTGCTTCCCGCTGCGCCACGCGACTTCGATTGTGATCCGATTGGTCGCGCGGCCGGCGGCGAAGGTGCGCTCAAAATCATCGCCGGAGAGATATCGCCCGCCGCAGATCATTTCCTGGCTTTGAACGGGCAGACCAGGCGCCCAGACGCGGATCTTCGCGCCGACGCCGCGCGTGTTGGGCGCCCGCCCGCGCAGGCGGACGGCGACTCGCGGGTTCGGCGAATCGTTGCGGTAAACCAGCGGGGCGTCGTTGAGGCAGTTGATGACGGCGTCGAGATCGCCATCGTTGTCGAGATCGGCGAGAGCCATGCCTTGCGAGACGCGGCGCGACTCGAAACCCCACGCGGCGCTGATTTCCTGAAACGTCAGATTGCCCCGGTTTTGAAAGGCAAGGTTTGGCGTGTCGAGTCGCGGGAACCGGCGGCGCGCGCGCAGTTGTTCCAGAGGCGGCATCCGTTTCCGCGCTGCGGCGTCGTCCAACTCGCGCGCGATGTCCGCATGCTGCGCGTCGCGCCAATGGCCGGTGGTGATGAGCAAGTCTTCATACCCGTCGAGGTCCACGTCGAGAAAGGCCGGGCACCAAGACCAATCCGACGCGTCGAGACCCGCGAATTGCGCGACTTCAGCGTAAGTGCCGTTCCCGCGATTGTGGAAGAGCATGTTGCGCGCGAACTGAGGGCGGTCGTCCGCCGTATTGCGAAACTGCGCGAAAGCCATCCGATCCATCACCTGGACCTGGCGGCGCGCATGTTCGCGGCTGAGCATGTCCGCGACAAAGAAATCATCCTGGCCGTCGCGGTCCACGTCCGCGAAATCGATGCCCATGGAGAACAAGCTGGTCTGGCGAATCGCCGTTCTGGTGATGGCTCGAAACCGGCCCAGGCCATTGTTGATCCAGATGCGGTCGGGAGACTGGAAATCGTTGCAGACGTAGAGATCGGGCGCGCGGTCGCCGTTCAAGTCGCGGAACATGGCGGTCAATCCCCAATCGTAGGGAACGCGGATCGCCGCGCCGTTCTCATCGAGAAAAGCGCCGTCGGTCCAGCTCACCGCTGCGAACCGGCCTTGTCCCGTGTTGCGGAACAGGGCGTCCGCTTCACCGTTCTCCAGGACGCCGCCCGATCGATCGAAGGAAAAACGGCCAGCCAGGTCTGGGGCCGTTGCCGCCCGCCCGTTCACGGTCAGGAGATGATAAACACCGTTGGTGACGCCGACCTCGAAACGGATTCCTGGCATGTCCCGCATGGTGTCGTTGCGGTAATTGACGACATACAGGTCGAGCAGACCGTCGCCATCGATGTCGGCCAGCGCCATCGTCACGCTTCCGTTCGTTCCGCGGAGCCCTGATTCATCGGTGGTCTCGCGAAAGCGCCCCCGGCCATCGTTCAGAAAAAGCCGCGGACCTCGAAAGACTCCGGTGACCAACAAATCGAGATCGCCGTCGCCCTCGACGTCGGCAAACGCGGCGCCGGTGGACGCTTGATCGGCGCAGGCGACGCCCGCTTCCGCCGCTACATCACGGAAACGCCAGTCTCCGATATTGCGAAAGAGCGCGTTTGGAGAATCCAGACCGCAGAAGTAAAGATCGCACAGGCCATCTCCATCGACGTCCCCCGCCGCGACTCCCGAACCGTTGAGAAAGATCTGGTTGGTGAGCGAACGCTCGTCGCTCAGGCGGTTGGTGAACGTTATCCCGGCGGTGGCCGCCACGTCGGTGAAACCGGTTCTTCCACCAGGAGTCAGGATCAGCGGGGCGCGCCGGTGGCCCTCATGCGTTTGCCAATTCAGATCGCCTGCTTGAGTGCCGTCCGTTAGTTGAGCCCACGGAACCCACCAAACACACAAAAACCAAACGAGCTGCCAGGGAACCGATCCGCATTTTGAAGCTCGCAGGCTTCCCATGAACGCACTTCCCGGACCGTGGCCTTTAGGCCGCTTCAACGCCCGACTGCGGGGAGTGCGCGGAAGCAGCCTGAAGGCTGCGGTCCGCACGGTTTTCGGTTCAAGGGCCATGCGCATGAAACGAGTGCCGGTTGGAGACACCCGCTTCGGTGAGGAATGAATGGCCGCTTGCCGCAATCGCCGAGTTGCTATTGGCGGAGGCGGTAGAATCTGGCGCCTGCGCTCGCCGACGTCGTGATCGACTTGCCCGTCGGCGCCGGCGTCACGTTCTGCCAGTTCGCCGGCACGAGTGAATCGGTCGATTGCAGGGTGCCGTCGCCGGTCCAGGAGATTACCACGTTCCCGCTTTGAAGGACGGCGGTGAGTTTGGGAGGCAAAGGCGCCGAACCGCCCGTGATCCTGGCGTTGTCGAAGTAACCGCGCACGACGTTGGATGCCTGCTGCACGTAGGCGCCGAAGCCAAAGGTCAGCCCTTGCGCGAACGGGAAGGCGACCTCCGCTCCGAAGACATCATCCACGTAGAGTTTCACGGTCGCTCCGTTAGCCACCATTTTGACGCGATGGTTCTTCTGGTCGTTGTACTGGGCGGGATCGAAGGCGGCGATGTTAATGCCGGCGTCGTTCGGATTATCGTCCGCCTGGCCGGTCACCTTGTTGTAGCGCCAGCCGAAGTTGTTGCCGTCCCACGCCGCGTGATCGGAAAAGAACAAGAAGTTGCCGCCAGGCTCCTTGATCCAAATTCCCGTGCGCTGCCGGGCTCCGGTGCCGGTGACCAGGACGAAGTCCAAAAGCACGCGATCAACTTCGAAGGTTACCGGAGCCGTGGCCGAGGCGGTGTAGGTCTTGGCCGTGACGAGCGCGAAACCGGGCCACGTCGCGGTTTCAGCCGTGACATCGATCTTCACCTGTCCGTTCGCAATCGTCAGCGCCGACTCCGCGGTGGCGGCCCCATCCTGGAACGGTGTCTGGTCGAGCACCCACTTTGTCGCGTCGATCGTGCTTGCGGTGAAGTCGTCGGTCAACAGCACTTGCGGGATGGAAACCACCTCGACGCCGAGGGAACCGGCCGCGCAATTCGCCGGCGAAGTGGCAATTTCAAAAGTCGTCGAACCCAACCCTACCGGAGTCACGGTAATCGTCTGAGTGTTCGGCGATCCGGCCGCGAAGTTCAAAGTCAGCACGCCATTCACGGCGCCGGACGGAATGGCAATCCCCGGATTGCGGCTGGTCACCGTCACCGTGGCGGAGGCGGCGTCGTTGAGCAACTGGGGAATCGTGACCGAGACCGGTTTGCCGGAAACAGCCAGTGTCATCGACACGCTTCGTTCGGAGAAGCTCGAGCACGGCAGCACGTATTCGATTCTGGCGTTGTCAAACTTGCCTGTGATCAAATCGCCCGTGGCGCGGGCATACGCTCCGAATTCCACGTAAATGTCCGAAGTGACCTCAAACGGGAAGCGACCGCCGGAAACGCCATTCAGAAACACTTCGACCATCGAACCGTCCGCCACGAGCTTCATCTTGTGCCGGCCCGGATCGAGATCGAGATCATTGAAGGCCGCCAGGTTGCTGCCGCCGCCGGTGGGGTTTCCGGGATTCACGTTCACTTGCCAGCCGTTCTCGCCGAGGTTGTGCGCGAAGAACACGAACCGGCTTCGATCGCCGTTGGTGATGAATACGCCGGTCCGCCCGGCGGTGCCCACTTGCTCGTTGGAAACGCGGTCCACTTCCACGGCGAGGTTGATGTCTTTCGTGGCGACGTAGCTCTTGGCCGTCTTCAACGAAGCGCCCGACCAGAAATCGGAGTCGCCCGCCCCGGTGATGTTAAGCTGGCCGCCGGTCTGGGTGACGGTGTAGGTACCCGTGCCGACCTCGAACGCTCGATTGGAGATTTGCCATTTCGCCGTGTCGATCGTCGCTCCGGCGAACGATTCTTCGAGCACAACGCCCGGCCCCGAGATGACCGCCACAGCCAGCCGGTTGGCGCCCGGAAGGTCGCCTTCCGCGGCAAACTGAACGGTTCCCAAACCCGCGCCGCGGATGCGGAAGGTGGCCGTGTTTGCTCCTCCGGCTGGGAACGTTACGTTCAGACTCGCCCCGGTTCCGCCGTCGGGGACCGCGAGATTGGCGTCGCTGCTGACGACGCGAACCTGAACCGGAGCCTGCGAATTCAGCCCCTGCGGAATGCGCAAAGTCACCGGCGGACTGAGTTGTCCAACACGCACGCTCATCGCGGTCGGCGAGAAAGTCGTTCCCCCGGCCGTTTCGATTCTTAGATTGTCCCAAGTGGTGTCGGCTGTGTCATTGTTGGCTCGCGCGTAACTCCCGAACTCGAAGACAACCGGCGAGAAAGGAAACTTAACTTCCGTGCCCTGGATGCCGTCCAGAAGGAGTTTCACCGTCTTGCCGTCCGCGATCATGCTCATGCGGTGCAATCCTCCATCATCAAAGGCCGCTCCGTTGAAGGCGGCGATGTCCGTGCCGCTGCCCGTGGGCACGTCGCCGGTCTCGCCGATCTTCCGATTGAAACGCCAGCCGCCCTCGCCCCGCACATCGGCGAAGAGGACGTATTTGTCCTTCGCCTCATTGAGTATCCACAACGCGCTGCGGGAGGCGGTGCCGACGCCGGCTTCGGCCACCCGATCGATGGACAGCGTGATCGTTTCTCCCTCGGACGGCGCAAAGGTCGGCACGATCCTTAGCGTTCCACCCGACCACCACTGCTGACTGGTGGTCCCGACGAATTTCAACACGCCATTCCCGGCTTCGGCGTGGATGTCCCCTTTGCCGCCTTCGAAAAACGGAGCGTCGGGCTGGTATTTGGCGGGGTCGATGGTATTCGCGGCAAAGTCGTCTGCGAAGACGACGCTGGTTTTCCGGACCACGGTCTCGATTCTCAAGTTGTCCCACGTCGTATCCGCCGTGTCGTTGTTGGCTCGGGCGTAGCTTCCGATTTCGAAGATCACCTTGGAGAATGGGAACTTCACTTCCGCGCCCTGGATACCATCCAGGAGCAGTTTCACGGTCTTGCCGTCCGCGATTATTTGCATGCGGTGCAACTGGCCGTTGTCGAACGAGCCCCCGTTGAAGGCGGCGATGTCGGTGCCGCTGCCGGTGGGCACGTCGCCGGTCTCCCCGATCTTGCGATTGAAACGCCAGCCGCCTTCGCCGCGGACATCGGCGAAGAGCACGTATTTGTCCTTCGCCTCATTCAGAATCCACAGGGCGCTGCGGGAGGCGGTGCCGACGCCGGCTTCGGCGACGCGATCGATCGAGATGGACACCGGCGTCTCTTGAGTGGCCGTGAACGCCGGCACGACGCGCACCGTGCCGCCGGACCACCATTGCTGGCTGGTCGTTCCGACGAATTTCAAGACGCCGTTGCCCGCTTCGGCGTGAATGTCGCCTTTGCCCCCCTCAAAGAACGGAGCATCCGGCTCATATTTGCTGGCCGGCAGCGTGTTGGATGAAAAGTCGTCCGAGAAAACGACGGAGGTCTTCAAATTGGTCTCGATTTTCAAATTATCCCAGGTCGTATCAGCCGTATCGTTGTTCGCCCGGGCGTAACTCCCGAATTGGAATATGACTTTGGAAAACGGGAATTTCACCTCCGGCCCTTGGATGCCGTCCAGGATCAGTTTCACCGTGCTGCCGTTGGCCACCATTTGCATCCGGTGCAATCCGCCGTCGTCGAAAGTGCCGCCATTGAAAGCTGCAATGTCCGTTCCGCTGCCCGTGGGCACGTCGCCGGTCTCGCCGATCTTGCGGTTGAAGCGCCAGCCGCCTTCGCCCCGGACATCGGCGAAGAGCACGTACTTGTCTTTCTCTTCGTTCAGAATCCACAGCGCGCTGCGCGACGCCGTGCCCACGCCGGCCTCCGCGACGCGGTCGATGGTGATCTTGACCGGAGTCTGCTCCGTGGCCTCGAACGTCTGGGTGATGCGAAGGGTGCCGCCGGACCACCATTGCTGGCTGGTCGTCCCGACGAATTTAAAGACGCCGTTGCCGGCCTCGGCGTGAATATCGCCCTTGCCGCCTTCAAAGAACGGCGCGTCCGGCTGGTACTTGGCCGGATCGATCGTGTTCGAAGAGAAATCGTCCGTGAACACAACAGCCGGGATTTGCGCGGAAGCGTGCGGCATCCCACAGGCCGCGACGAAAGCCGCAAGGGCGAGAAACCAAGCCCGGAGCGCTCTGTTTAGTGAGAGTTTGTCAATCGGACGCCGAACGCGGCCGCCAATGGATTGCATTTGGATACACATAGGTTTGCAGGCTTCAGGATGAGCCGGAGGATAACGAGCACGACAGGCCCGTGCAAACCAAAACTCGCCGCCGGGTGGCGCGGATGATTCAAGAGGGGTTACTTCAGCATTGCTTTCTGCGACCAATCAGGATGAATATCGGCTCAAGCCCCCAAACGAGCGGGAAAGGAGGGATTGTGCTGCTGCAGATGTTCCTGGCCTCATCGCCAGGACCAATCCAAGCGCGGCCAAAAGAATCAGCCGCTGCGCCAAGCATCGCTGGCGCCAAACTGTAAGAGCGCTCACAGAATCCTGCAGACCGCTAACCTTTGTCCAAGGTCCCCATCACGCGTCCCACATCTTGTTCATCGTCAAATTCCATCAACTCTTTAGCCTTGGCCGAGGCAGTCGCATCGTGCTCTGCCCGAGCGTAAGCGTCGAAATCGTTGAACCAAAATCGCTTCGCCAGTTTGTACATCCAATGCTTTTCCGGCACTTCTTCGCCCGGCAACCATTGGCTGAACCGCGGCGTCATGGCTTCCAATTCCGCCATGGCTGTGCCGCGCGCCGTCGTGTCGCGGGCGCCGTGCTTGAGAACGAGTTCCCTGACCAGGTCGGGCCGTTCCAGGACGACGCAGCCGCGCGTGGCTTTGGCCGGAAGCTCTCGAAAGTCGCGCAAGAAAGAAGATTGGCGCATGGTCTCGAACAAGCCGCGCTCGTCGCGGATATTTTCCACCGCGAACTGCAGAATGGGACACGGCTCGATATCGCCGCGCGGACTGATGTGGTGGCTGATGCCGGTCGCCATCGGACACAGCGCCTGCCCGCGGTCGTCGTAGTAAGCGTCGATAATCGCGATGGGCACTTTCGCGCGCATCTCGACGACGAAGCGGCGGGTACGCACGAGCTGGTCCGGACGCAGGGCGAGTTGGAAATTCGGTTTCGGGCCGACCGGACGGTACGAGTGGTACCAGACGTAATGGACGCCCCGGCGGATCAGTTCGCGAAGCCATTCCTCCGTGAGCAACTCGTCGATGTTCGTCTGGCACACGCTGGTCGCGACGCCTGTGAGGAGCCGCGCGCGCAGGCAATTCTCCAGCCCGCGCATGGTTTTGCTGAAGACGCCGCTTCGCCCGCGCCGTTCGTCGCTGACGATTTCGCGGCCTTCGATGCTCACCAGCGGCGTCGCATTCCCAAGCTCGCGCAAACGATCCGCGATCTTCTCGGTAATGAACTGGCCGTTCGTGAACAGTTGGAAATAGCAATCCGGATGCGCGGCGAGCATTTCGAGAAGCTGCGGGTGCATGAACGGTTCGCCGCCGAGAATCCCGAAGAACGAATTCCCGTGCCGCTTGGCGTCCGTGATCGTGCGGTTCAACGTGTCGAGATCGATGGCATCCTTCTCCTCGACGTCCACCCAGCAACCCTGGCAACGGAGATTGCAGGAGTTGATGATCGAGAGGTAAAGGAAGGGCGGGAAGTATTCGCCGCGCTTGATCCGGCGCTTGAATTTTTCGACCGACAGCAAGCCTTTTACGCCGAAGTTCCAGAGGAACTTCGCGATGCACCGTTTGTCAGCGGTGCGGAGGGTGCGATGGACGAGGGAGGGAAGCATGTTCCACTGTTAGCGATCGGCCTTTTCTACGCTTACAACGCGAATCTCCCTTACGAAATGATCGAGCCAAAATGTGATGGCCCACGGCCCGGTCAACACGACGCCCAGAGCGCGGCCCGAATCATGGTGCTCCTGGTAATCAGGCTTTTGATAGGGATTGATCAAGAGTTTCTCCAGTGCGCGCCGATGTGGAACGGTTGGCGCCGACAACCGCGGTCCGCTCGTAAAGCCGCTCCAGTGGAATAGACACCCCAATGTTTTCAAGTTTCAGGATGGCGCCTGCGCCGGCCAGAATTTCACTTTGCCAGCCGGGTTCAGCCCTCCGTAAGACAGTCGCGGCCATACGGTCCTGCTCGACGAGGACATAGACCTCGAGCCCAGGGATGAGACGATATACGATCGCCTTTTCCCGGCGGTCAGTCCTTTCGGACTCCGGCGAAAGAACTTCGAGGATGACGCTCGGCCGTTCCCGGTAATACTTCGCATCATCCGCCGGATCGCAAACAACGATCACGTCGGGGTAATAATAGATATCTTCGAAAGTTGGAGGGATCTTAACTTTCATGTCGGCCATGAATGGCTCGCAGCGCTTCCCACGCAGCCGCTCACGAAGCTCGCCATGGATGTTGCCCACAATGCGATTGTGGTCGTCGCTCGCACCGGCCATCGCATAAACATGCCCGTTCACGTATTCGTGGCGGACTTCGGATGTGTGCTCACCCACGAGGTATTCCTCCGGGGAAATCCAACCTGTGTGCCGGGCCACCGCACTCATAGCGTTGTCATGCGCTTATCCACGTAACGTTTCAGTTCGGCATTGCTCATGGCTGATGCGTCGCCGTTTGAGTCTGCTTTTGCAACGCCGCCTGCGCCTTGGCCTTCGCTTCCTCCGCCCGGCGCGCGATTTCTTCGGGGGACGGCAAACTCATCAGCACTTCGGCCGGGATGTCGCCCGCTTGCGCGAGTTTGACCAGGCACTTCTGCCGCTCTTGCAGCGCTTTGTTGGAATCGCGCTCTTTCGAGAAACGCGACTTCGCCTTTTCGCTGCGCTCGCGCAGCATCGAGTAAATGTCGCCGCCGAGCAGCGAACTGATATCGACCTTCATCTTTTCACGCTGAAGGTCCGCGTCGCTCACCACGTCGCCGTTGATTGGGCCGGATTTGTATTTCGGGAACATGATCGCGGCTTCGGGACAGACGCGCGAACACGCCGGACAGTTCGTCTTGCAGTTGTCATTGTTGTCAACCTGAATGCGCTGCTGCTCGTCCACGCCATAGACGCCGAACAAACAAAAGCTCAGGCATTGCATGCAATTCGTGCAGCGGTCGTAGTCGATGACCGGGAACCACGGCTTCCATTCCCCGTGCTTCGCGGCGTTGGCGCTGGCGCGGGCCGTTTCGACCGACTCGCCGAGCCGATTCAAGTCCAGGTCCGTGATGTCCTGAAACCGAAGGTCCACGTGACCGGCGGCGTCTTCCATTCGTGGCGGCTGGCCGTCGTCAAATCGGCCCAGGACCAAAAGCGAGGTGCCGTCGGCGGGAGCCACGCGACCCTCACGCCCGACACGCGTAACCGCAAATCCCTTCTCCAACAACCCGGCCAGGGTGGTGAATCGGTGGGCGGCTTCGAGCGGTTGGGCGCCGCGGCCTTCGTAAAGGACAATGCGGAGGGTCGTCTGGTCCTTGAGCGACATAATTCAGGTGGTTGGGGAATGTCTAATGACGAAGGACGAAGGACAAAAGAAATCCGAATGTCGGATGCCCCAAAGGGCAGCCACAGTGCCGCTGAGGAGCAATTCGGATTTCGTCATTCGACATTCTTTCGTCATTGGGATTTCGTCATTCGTCATTCGACTCAAGCATTCGTCATTTGGGGGTTGGCTTCGGGCCTTGGCAACTCGTCGGCCGAAGGCTGGGTCGCTTTTCCGGCGGGCAGATTGGCTTTAACTTCGGAATCGAACAACGAAGCGCAAACCCGTTCGGCGGACTCCACACGCATGTTGCAAACTTCGGTGGACTGGAGGCTCAACGGTGCTTTGGCTGCGGCGAACAGCCACTTCACCGCGCGCGGATAGCAAGCCGCGATCTTGACCGCGCCGCCATCGGCCAGCCGCTTCAGCGCCGCGTCCTGCCGCGCGGACATTTCGCAAAGGTCAGCGACCGCATCGAACGCCACGCCTGATTCGCACAGCTTGCGCAAGACCGCTTCCTTGACCTCTTTCGGCACGACCTGGGCGTAAGCGCAGTGGCAATACAAGATGCGCGGTTGATCTGACATGGCTCAAAGATTATCGCGGATCAGCGGGAGCGCCAGCGATTTTCCGGCCCGGTTGCGCGCCATGCACTCGGCCCATGAACGAGAGGTTATCCCCCACGAATTCGGAGCGACCACGAATTTGTTCCTCTTCAATTTGTGGTCGCCCTGAATTTGCGGGGAGGTTTCATGGAAAGCTCCCTGGGTCTCAGGACCATGCCCACTGCCCATGAACCGAGCACTGCGCGGACCGCAGCCTTCAGGCTGCTTCCGGCCCTGCTCTGGAGTTCGGCGTTGAAGCGGCCTGAAGGCCACGGTCCGAAGAGACGGCTCATGGGAAGCCCGCCAGGGCGGTGATTCGGTGGGTTGGGGTGGGTTTGCCAGGGCGAAAGTGCTCCAAATGCTCGATCGTCGCGCGGAAACCGTGGAAGCCGCGCGAGACCAACTCGAGGCCGCTGGCCACCGCTTCGCGCAAAACCTCCGGCGCGGCTTCTGCGCGAAGATTGATAATGAGTTGCCCGCTCTCGACCGGTTCGTCGAGCGTCTGCGAGAGTTCCGGCACTACATCGTTCCGCACCAGATTGATTACCGCGATTTCACCCAGGCCGCCGTCCGGGCTGAGGGTCATTTTCAGATGCGCGATTTCGGCGTTCCGCTGCTGCAAGTGGGATTGAATCTGACTCGCCAGTGCCCGCATCACCGCGTCGGCCATGAACCCCTCGCGAGCCGCGAGCTGGACGGTGGCGTTCAACCAACCGAGCAAAGCCTCGCCTTCCGCGTACACCTCGTAATCGACTCCCATGACCGCGCGCGCGCCCTGTTCGGTGGCGATGATCCGGTCGAACCACGCGTCAAGCCCATCGCCGCGCCGCGCCGAAACCTCGACGATCTCCGCGCGCGGAAATTCCTCGGCCAATTTCGCGCGCAACAACGGGCGCTGGCTCGCGTCGAGCAACTCGCACTTGTTGATCACGATGAGGTCCGCCTCCTCGAGTTGCTTGCGGTAAATGTAAAGCACCTTCTCGGAAAACTGGCTGCCGCGTTCGAGGCCGAACACCCGCGAGGCCCGGATCGGATCGACCAGCACGCTCAATGGCGCGATGGTGAATTGGTCGCCGTACATGCGTCGCAGCGGATACGTCACGGTCGCCGCGAGGTCCGTGCAACTGCCCACAGGCTCCGCGATGAAAACGTCCGGACGCGAGGCCGCCGTCAGCTTGTTCGCGGCGTCCACGAGCGAATTGAACCGGCAGCAGAAACAGCCGCCGGGAATTTCCTCCGTGGCGAAACCGCGCGACCGCAGCATGGCTGTATCGACCAGTTCGCTGCCCTGATCGTTGGTGATCAGCCCGACGCGCAGACCTTGCCGAGTCAGGCGTTCGGCCAGCTTCGCCACCGACGTCGTCTTGCCCGCGCCCAGGAACCCGCCGATCATGATGTAGCGCGCTTTGGGGATTTGGGATTGGCGATTGGCGATTGGCGATTGATCTGAGATCGACGCTCGACGCTCAACGCTCGCCCCGCCAGCGCCTTCTGCCTTCCGCCCTCTGCCTGTCGTCTTCACTTGATCTCTTCGCCTTTCTGCCGTTCCAGGATTTTGTCGATGGTTTTGTCGAGGATGCGCATATAAGCATGGACATCCACGCCTTTCTCATCCGGCTTCCCCTTTACCAGATACAACCAGCCCGCGCCATACGGGTCTTTGTTCACCAGCGTAATTTTCTCTTTCAGGACGGGATTGGCGCCGCCGAAGTTTCCCTCGGCAACACAAAAGATATCTGAGATCGCCTTGAACCCTTCGACCCAGCCGACGACCTGGCCGAGTTGGACGGGCGCGCCGGCCTCGACTTCAAATCCGTGATCGACCATCTCGCCGAGCATGCGCGTGGCGAACTTCGTCAAGCCGACTCGCCAGAGCTCCGGCGTATCGTGCCGCGCGATCCACGAATGGGAGGGGCTATAAAGATAGTCCACGGGCAGATGCGTGACGAAACGCGAGCGTTTGTAGAAAAGCGTTTTCGATTGCGGCGCTCCCATGCTCCGGTCGGGTTTCAGGGCGTAACTCGTCAGCGCCGTTCAACGGAGCTCGACCTGCCTGGGAAAGTGCGGGCAAAGCTTGGAGGCAGGCCTCGGACGGTTTGCGCCGGCTAACCAAAAACTCATTTTTCCAGTGCCCGAACAAAGCCAGACTTCCAGAGCGCCCGCGTCGAAATACAGCGCCATCTTCTCCCGCGTCTCCGCTTCTGTATTCCTCGGCGAGATCACTTCGACACAGATTTCCGGACATCGAGGGAAACAGACACGGTTACCCAGCTCGCGCAGGCATTCCGGTGACGCCCAGGCTACGTCAGCCGCTTTGACTCCGTCGGCCGTCGAGATGGGGCACTCCGTGAGAACGCGTCCACGAGGCATGAGTGTTCGGAGAAGGTGGCCGATTTCGGCTTGGTAGCTGCCGTGGCTTGGAGCAGGGGGCAGGCTCATGATGATGTGGCCGTGACGATCGGTTTCGATGCGGCCTTCGAACCGGGCCAGTTCCGCATCCGCCAGAAGCTCGGCCCAGCGGCGGGAATTGAAATCCGTTTGCACGGACTGCGGCGGAAGTTCAATCGTCAGCGTTCCCATGCGCGTAGCCTACCGTCTGGCTGCAATAGGCGTCAACTGCCGCCAGCGAAGTCATACGTCACAGCCTCTCGGAAGGATAAGGGTGGAACGGGCTACCAGCCCGTACTGCCGGGCAACTTGCCCGCCAGAGTCGCTGCGAGACATTGCCACGTCCGACGGCAGCGTGCTTGACCGATGCCAGCGCTGGGTGAATTTCGCGCGGCACATTATCTTTGAACGGATTCCCGGCGCCCGACTTCTGAATGTGGCCATCGGGGACAACTCAGACGGCAGAACAGGAGCAAATGTTTGCTCAGTTTTCTCCGGTTCAGAATTGAATAGTTGAGTCACCGGCGTTTTCCTATTTGCGCTCATGGTCTACTTCGATCACAACGCCACTTCGCCGATGCACCCGGCGGCGCGGCAGGCCTGGCTGGAAGCTGTCGAGAAATTCATTGGCAATCCGTCCAGTCCGCATCGCGTCGGCAGCCGGGCGGACGCGGCGCTGGCGGAAGCCCGCCAAAAACTCGCGAGCTTCCTCGGCTGCGATGCGCTTGATCTGGTCTGGACCTCGGGCGCGACCGAGTCGAACAACATGGCGCTGCATCACTTCGCGCGCGCGATCGATGCAAAAAGTGAGATTTGGATTTCAGCGGTCGAACATCCGTGCGTGCTCGAAGCGACGAAGCACTATTTTCCTCGGCGTCACCGGCTCATTCCGGTCCTGCGCTCCGGGGTCGTCGATTTGGATTGGTTGCGAAATGAATTGGCCAAACGACCGCCTGGCGCGGTCGTGGTGATGGCCGCGAATAATGAGACGGGCGTTCTCCAGCCGTGGCGCGAAGTATTGGCGCTTTGCCGTGAACGGGAGGTTCCCTTTTTTTGCGACGCGACGCAATGGATCGGCAAGCTACCGGCGGTCGGGCTGGGCGAATGCGATTTTGTCAGCGGTTCGGCGCACAAATTCGGCGGACCCAAAGGAGTCGGTTTTTTGAAGTGTCCCGCGAAAGGCCGCGTCGAACCGCTGCTGCGCGGCGGCCTGCAGGAGGAAGGACGCCGGGCCGGGACTGAGAACGTCGCGGGAGTGCTGGCGATGATCGCGGCGCTGGAGGTGCGCGAGGAGGCGTTGAAGAAGTCGAGGATGGAAGACGGAAGATGGACGATGGAGCAGGCGCGCGCGGCGTTTGAGAAACGGTTGCTGGCGGCGCTGCCCGGATCGGAAATCGTCGGCGTGAATGCCGCGCGGCTCTGGAACACGGTTTCCGCGTTGATGCCGGAGGCGGATTGCCAGCAACGCTGGGTCGTGAAGCTGGATAAATTGGGCTTTGCCGTTTCGACTGGTTCCGCCTGCGCGAGCGGCAAAGAGGAACCGTCGCATGTGATCGCGGCCATGGGCTATTCGTCCGCCGAAGCCGGGCGCGTGCTGCGCTTTAGCAGTGGATGGGAGACTGCGGAGGATGAATGGACTGCGTTGCTCGAGGCGTTAGTGAAAGTTCACCGCGGAATCCAAAGCACAATCCATTGAGACAAGCTGGACGCCTGTCCTGCGTTTCACCGCGGCCGAAAGGCCGCTTCGTAGAGGGCGGCGAAATCGTCCACGGTGAGTGGTCGCGGATTGAAAGTGGCGGTCCATTGTTTCGAGGCTTCCTTGGCCAGCGTCTTAATCATGGAACGCTCGACGCCGCAATCGGCGAGTGAGCGCGCGATTTTGGCTGCGTTGAGCAGCGATTCTAACCGCGCGACCAACGCTTCCCACGCCGGTTTCACGTTGTCGCTCACGCAGGCAATTTCAGACGCGGAAGCCAGTTCAGCGTAAGCCTGGCAAATTGCCGGATCCTGTCCGTTGAATCGGACGACGGCCGGGAGCATGAGCCCGACGGCCTCGCCGTGCACGACGTCGTAGTGTGCGGTCAACGGATTGGCCGCAGCGTGAGCGGCGCCCAGCATGCTATTCTCGATGGCCATCCCGGCGTAGGCGGCGCCGAGCAGCATTCGGCCGCGGGCTTCAAGGTCGTCCGGTGTTGTGAGCGCGCGATCCAGACTCGTGGCCGTGAGTTTGAACGCTTCGTGCGAATACATCAAAGAAAGTGGATTGCGCTTGCGCGTCACGGTGGTTTCCACGGCATGGGCGATGGCGTCGATCCCCGTGTGCGCGGTCACGGCCAACGGCTGGGAAACAGTGAGCGCCGGATCGAGGATCGCTACGCGCGCGGTGGCCTTCGGATCCAGGCACGCCATTTTCTGGTGCGTATGCTCGTCCGCAATCAGAGCGGAAGACTGGCATTCGCTGCCCGTCCCGGCGGTCGTCGGAATGGCGATCAACGGGAGCATCGGTTTGGTCGCTTTGCCGACACCCCAGTAGTCTTGCATTCTTCCGCCGTTAGTGAGGATGAAATTGCAGCCTTTGGCTGTGTCCATCGAACTGCCACCGCCCAGCCCGACGATCAATTCGATCTCCGATTTCCTGGCCAGTGCCGCGCACTCATCGACGCACCGGGTGGTAGGGTTTTCCAGGGCCTTGTCGAAGACGGTAACCGCCAAACCCGCGGCCTCCAAAATGCGATGCACCTGACCGGCGTGGCCGGCTGCGACCAACCCGGCATCGGTGACGAGCAAGACTTTTTTCGCGCCAAACTCGCGCGCCAATTCACCGACGCGCCCCACACTGCCCACGCCAAAAATCAGGCGCGTGCGCGGCTGATGGTCAAAGGAGGCCAGGGGCGGAAGATGAGAATGCGCGCCGGAATCCGTCATGCGCTTAGACTGGCGTTGTCTCGGTCGTGCCTCGAAATCCTCGATCCCGCAAAGCGGCGTCGCTCCTGCTATAATGAAGTTCCACGTCGAGTTCAGTGGCCAGCTTCCTGGATATGGCTGGCCCTCCGCACGATGAAAAACTTGCGGCGTTCATTCGAGATTCTGACGATTAGAGACGCAGTTCTGTTCAATTGGTTACCTGGGGTGATTTCGGATTGCAGATTGCGGATTGCAGTTTGGATCGCGTCTTGATCCGCATTCCGCATTCCGCAATTCCCAGTAGAGATGCGGCGCCTACCTTGCGAACACGACCGCCTGGGCGCAGAGAAGCCGTTCGATAGCTTGTGGCAACGGCGCGCAAAGCTTGGCGTGAAGCCTGGCGGATTCCTCCGGGGAAAGCTTGAATGCGCAACTGCCGGAGTCGATGAAGCCGCGGATGACTTGTTGTCCGTAATTCAGCAGGCCCTGCCGCAGCGGCAGAGAGAAAAGCGCGAGGACCAGGCCATAGACGATCGTGTGCCAACCGTGCGCCTCGCCGTTTTCCACGGCTTCCCAGTAGCGGCGCACCAGGCGTTGGTCCCGCAGCGGCCTGAGTCTCTGGAGCTGGCTTGTCCCCAGACATTGGCTCACTCCCGCAAAGCGCCGCAGCTTCGGCTCCTGGCTCAGTTTCCAATCCGATTCGATCAACTCTCGGACTTCGTAACGCGTGGCGTGAAGGTAAGCCTTGTGAATCGCGGGCAACTCGTGCGGAACGAGGACTTGGGCGCAGTAGGTTTCGAGAAATCCTTGAAACGACAACGAACCGTCTCCGCGCACCATCTCCAGTGGCAGGGGCATGGTTCCCAGCGCGGCCAGTTCTTGCGGGCAACCCAATTGCTCCGCGAAGCGATGGAGCTCCCCCAGGAGTTCCATCCCGGCTTCAGCACTCTTGAGTTTCCGGTCTAACATCTTCGGCAACTGCTCGCGCCTGCCCACGCACGATTCGCGAACCGCTTTCCTTGGCGCCCACGTTACACCTGGCGCCGCGCACTCGCCAGAAGTAAAGCTCAGTCCGAGAGAGTTATTCTGATTGACAGCCAGTTGTCAGTGGTCAGCAGTCAGTTATCAGTGTGCGGCGATCAGTGTACAATGATCAGCCGGGATTTTCGCTTCAGTGATTCAACTCCTTTGGCGATCCAACACTGATGCCACGCGCCGGACAACTGACAACTGACAACTGGCAACTGACAACTGACAACTGGCAACTGACAACTGGCAACTGACAACTGATTACTGATTACTACCCTCCCGCCTCCACGCTTTCTTCGACGATCCGGCCGTCGAAGAGATGCACGGTGCGTTCGGCGTAGCGAGCGAAGCGCGGATCGTGCGTGACCATGCAGATCGTCGCGCCTTCCCGGTGCAATTCGCGCAGGAGATCCATCACTGCCTCGCCGTTCTTGGAATCGAGGTTTCCGGTGGGTTCGCGGACAACTACTCCGGGCACCACGCCGTTGCGGGTATCAATCTCGGCCGTCTGCTCCAATTCGACGTCCCGCGCCTGCGTTTCAGGAATCTTCAACTCTGCCATCAGTTTCTTCGGATTGGTCACGCGCGCCACGAGAGAACCTGCGGCGACTTGCTCGCCAAATTGCAGCAGGGATTGATCGCCCAGTCGTTGCAAGACGCCGTCGATGCCCGCCCGCACCTTCAGCGCCTCGACTTGCTGCCGCTTGAGTTCCAGTTGCGCGCGCAATTGGCGGACCTGCGCCTCTTGCACCGCGAGTTGCGCCGCCGCGGCATCGGCGCTGATTCTCAGCCGTTCGTGTTCGATATCGCTGAGCCGTTTCAATTCCGCGGCGTTGGTCTTGGACTGTTTCAGCGTGAGCGCAGGAACCAGATCAATCTTCGCCAACTCTTCGTTTACTTCGGCTTCGACTTTGGCGCGATTGTAATTCGCTTCGGCCATGGCCACGTTGGCTTGTTGGGTGAGCTTCTGACTGGCCAGGGTCACGGTGAGGTTGGTCAACTGCGCCTCGGCGGCCTTGAGCGTCCATTCCGCGTCGAATGCCGCTTGTTCGAGTTCAGGATTGCTGAGCTTGACGAGAACCGTGTTGGCCTTGACCGCGGCGCCAACCTTGATCGGAAGCTCTTCGATCCTGCCTGAGTAGGCCGCGGTGATGGAACGAATCTCTTCGGGCACCAGCGTGCCGTTGCCGTGCACTTTCCGCGGCATCGGGCCGCGCTCGACCGTGCCCAACAGCGCATTCTCCACCAGAGGCGCAGCGGGCTGAAGCCGCTGCAGCCCCATCGTCACCAGCGCAAGACCGATCAGACTGCTCACGGCATAAATGATCTGCCGACGGCAGCGTCTTTTTTTGAATTCTGGCCGAGCGATGTCCATTTACGCAATGGTCTGTGTTGGAGAGACGATTCGCATCCGTCGTGCCAAGGAAGGGTATTTGCCTCAGTGGCTGCAAAGACAAGGCTAAGTGGTCCATTTCATAAATACGCTCACGTTCGCGGCAAGGGATTTTTCGGCCAGACGAGGCGCGAGCGACGAGCATATCCCGAAGTGGATCTGTAAGGAGCAAGCAACGAAGTCTGGCGAAAAA
>VHCZ01000045.1 GCA_016871535.1 Verrucomicrobiota bacterium | reverse complement strand
GATGACCTTGCTGACCTGGTGCAGCAGTTTCAGCCGTTCGTAGCGCGCGCGGAGGTCGCCCAGTTCACGATGCACGGACGAGAATAGACCAGAAACCTCGGGAAGGTCGAGTGGCGAGGGCATTCCAAATCCCGGCTTCACCACGAATGGATCCAGCGCGGCTGGCGCTGCAACCAATTCGTTACAACGTTAAATCGTTAAATGGGTTAAATCGGTTGAATGGTTCTGAAATCTTATCCGTGGTCAGGGCGCGTGTTTGGCGGTCCGCGCCATTTTCGAGTAACCGAACCTGCTGCCTTCGCGTCGTAAGCCAGGTGGCCGAAACTGATCTTGCCCAGGATTTGACAAAGAAGGCTGGCTCATTTCCTGAGACTCGGCGATACTCCTCGCCATGACTGGCAGTTCAAACAGAAACGACCTGAATCGCGCGCAACCATGAGTTCTGTCACCCAGCCAATCACCATGAAGCCGGCCGGCAGCTTCAATCCCCTCGCCATTCCCCGGCACGTCGTCCAGCAACGGTTTCGCCCGCCCAAGAAGAATGTTCCGCAAACGCCGTTCGAGCGCACGCGAATCCTGCAATCCATCCGTCATTACGTGGCCGAACACAACCCGGTGCCGCCGTTGCCGCTGGAGGAATTGAAGGGGCACGCTGATCGTGTCGTTGAAATGCTTCAGTGCGATCCGATTTACCGGGATTACATCGGCGTGCTCATCAACAATGAACTCTGGCGCGAAACGCTCGCTCAGGTTCCCTTCGAGCGGCGGCTTTTGCTCCTGCCGAAATGTCTGCGTGTCGAGAGCAAGTGCCCGGCGCCGTTCGATGAATTCGGGTTGCTGTGCAAACAATGCGGGCTGTGCACGATCCAGGATTTGCAGGCGGAGGCCGAGAAACTCGGTTACGCCGTGCTGGTGGCCGAAGGCTCCGCCATCGTGATGTCGCTCATCCAGACCGGCAAAATCGAGGCCATCGTGGGCGTCAGTTGTCTGAGTGTGTTGGAGCGCGCTTTTCCATACATGGAATCGGCGGCGATTCCCGGCGTGGCGGTGCCGCTGCTCCAGGACGATTGCATCGACACCACGGTCGATTTGGACTGGGTTTGGGACTACATCCACTTGAGCAGCGACGACCAAACGCGCCGCCTGGATTTGAGCGCGTTGCGGGACGAAGTGGATTTCTGGTTCACGCCCGCCTCGCTCGACTTGATCATGGGTCCGGGCGAAGGCGAGACGGAGAAGATCGCGCGCGACTGGCTCATGCGCGCCGGGAAACGCTGGCGGCCCTTCCTGACGGTGGCGGCATTTCAAGCGTTGCGGGATACGCCGGGCGCTGCGTTGCCGGAAGATATCCGCAAGGTGGCCGTGGCGGTGGAATGTTTCCACAAGGCCTCCCTCATCCATGACGACATCGAAGACAACGACGCCTTGCGCTACGGCGAAAAGACTTTGCACGAGGAGCATGGGATCGCGGTCGCGCTGAACGTCGGTGATCTGCTGATCGGCGAGGGGTATCGGTTGATTGCGTCGTGCCGCGCGCGCGCCGAGCAAAAGGGGGAAATGCTGCGCGTGGCTTCCGAAGGCCAGCGCCAGCTTTGCCGGGGCCAGGGCGCTGAATTGTGTTGGGCGCGGAAGCCCGAGCCGATGACATCGCTGCAGGTTCTGGAGATTTTCCGGAAGAAGACTGCGCCGGCCTTCGAAGTCGCGTTGAAGCTGGGCGCTCTCTACGCCGAAGGCAGCCGCGCATCCGGGAATCACGCGCTGTCGGGCGACGGCGGCTACGAAGATATTGAGAATACGCTTCGCGCTTACAGCGAAGCCCTCGGTATCGCGTATCAGATTCGCGACGATCTGAGCGATCTGGGAGTCAAGGGCGAAACCAACGACATCGCCGGGATGCGCCCCAGCTTGCTTCTTGGCGTAGCGCATGAGCGCGCGTCCGGAGAAAAGAAGCAATTGCTGGATTCGCTCTGGCGCCGCGCGCCGAAGCCGGGTGTGGACGTGGAGCAGATCGAGGCGCTCTATGCCGAACTGAAGGCGGACGAACGGGCGAGAACGTTGCTGGAAACTTACAAAGAAGAAGCGATCCGTTCCCTGCGCGATCTCGAGAACGCCAGCCTCAAAGGACTGTTGCGCCGCGTCATTGGCAAGATTTTCAACGACACCGAAATCAAAGGGTGGTGCAAGGAATTCGAGCAGAAAAACGCCGCGGAACGCAACGTGGCCGCAGAGGCGGCGGCGTAACGGCGCGCCTTGCCCGCGGCGATTCCCGGGGTATAGTTCCTCCAATGAGTGCGCTTGAGATCATCGAACAGATCAAAGCTTTGCCACTCGAGGAAAAGGTTGAAGTGGCGAAGTTTGTTCAACAGCTTGATTTGAAGGCGGCAGCGTCCACGGTGGAACCGCGGTACATGGACGAGGCCAGCTTTGCAACCGCGAAGCAGAAGGTCTTCACCAAACATTCGGACCTGCTCAGCAAGCTTGCCCAATAGTGCGCGAGCCTGATTTTCTCACCTTCGAGCAGGTTCAAGCGGTCCACCGCGAAGCCATCGAGAAATTCGGTGGCACCCTTGGAATAAGGGATCAGGGAGCGCTCGAGTCCGCGATTTTCCACCCGCAGAATGCTTTCTTCTACGGAAGAGGTGATCTGTTCGACATTGCGGCCGCGTACGCTTATCACATCGCGGAGGCGCAAGCGTTTCTGGATGGCAACAAACGAGCGGCGATCGGTTCCGCATTGACCTTTCTCGAAGGCAACCGCGTTGCCACGGACTGCGAAGCATCTCCGCTCTACAACGCGATGATCGCCATCGCCGAGAAGGAAATGTCGAAGGCAGAGCTAGCCGCGCTGCTGCGAGAACTGTTTGGCTCATGAGCCTGCGGTTGGAAATGCTCCAAGTCGCCCGCCTGGCCCCGAAGCTTCTCGGCGAATCCACCGAACTCGTTCGCGCCTTCTTGCTGGGGCAGCAAAATCCCGACGGCGGATTCAGAGATCGCAACGACCGGAGCGATCTCTATTACACGGTGTTCGGGCTCGACGCGCTGCTGGCGTTGGAAGTTCAAAGTTCGAAGTTCAAGGTTCAAAGAGGTGACCTGGCCGAGCGGTTTGCGAAGACCGCGAAATACGTAGCCGGATTCGGAAGCGGCGAAGGGTTGGATTATGTCCACCTCTGTTGCCTGGCGCGAGCGCGTGCGGCGGTTGGGGCCGCAAATCAGGTCCCATCGAATAACATCGAACGCCATATTCTGCGCCGCCTCGGCAACTTTCGAAGCCAGGATGGCGGGTACAATCCGGCGGCGGGCGCTGAGTTTGGGACTGCCTACGCGGGTTTTCTTGCTCTGGGGGCGCATCAGGATTTGAAAGCCGAATTGCCCGAACCGCTCCGTTTGGTGCAATCCTTCAAGTTTCTGGAAACCTCCGACGGCGCGTGGACCAACGAACGCCACTCGCAATCTGCAAGCCGCAAGCCGCAAGCTGCAGTGGGTTCGACCAACGCCACGGCGGCTGCCATCACGCTGCTGAGGAATCTCGGCCAGCCTTTGAACCCCGCCATCGGCGACTGGCTTCTCGCCCGGTGTCATCCCCAGGGCGGCTTTCTGGCGGTGCCGGCCGCGCCCATGCCGGATTTGCTTTCCACGGCGACCGCTCTGCACGCCCTGTCCGGAATGCAGGTCGATTTCAGCGCGATCAAGGAAAGCTGTCTGGATTTCGTGGACAGTCTTTGGACCAATGAAGGCGCGTTTCACGGAAGCTGGGGCGATGAAACGCTGGACTGCGAGTACACGTTCTACGGCTTGCTCGCCCTCGGCCACCTCAGTCTCTGAACGCCTCCGTTGCCCTGTCGTCATTCGCAAGGCAGGATGACTCCACAGTGGCAGGCTGGAAGCCTGCCCTACGTTTCAGAAGACCTGCGGCACGCCCTCCTCCAGAATCTTCAAATGATGGCTTAGCCCGTTCCTGTGGCAAAGTTCGCTCAGCCAGCGCGGCGGATCGTCCAGTTCCTCGAAGGAAAGACGGAACGAGCCGTAGTGCATCGGCACCAGCCAGCGCGCCCGCAAGTCGCGGAAAACTTTGATCGCTTCATCCGGCCCCATGTGAACCCGCCGAAACGATTCGGGATAATACGCCCCGATCGGCAACAACGCGATTTCCGGTGAGAAGCGATTGCCGATTTCTTTGAAGCCGTCGAAACAGGCGCTGTCGCCCGCGTGGAAAATCTGGCGGCCTTGGTGTTCGAGAACAAAGCCGCCGTAGCCGCGATGTTGGTCGCGCAGCACGCGCGCGCCCCAGTGTTTGCTCGGAGTCAGCGTGACTCTCCATTCTCCGTGCGAGAAGCTCTCCCACCATTGCAGTTCGATGATGCGGTCGAAGCCGAGGCCGTGCGCGAGATCGCCAACGCCCCAAGGCATGACTCCGATTTTCGGCGCCGGCAAGCGGCGGAGCGTCGGCTTGTGAAAGTGATCGAAGTGCGCGTGAGTGAGCAGGACCAGATCGATCGGAGGCAGGTCTTTGATTTTCAAACCCGCTCGTTTGATCCGCTTCAAAAGGAAAAGCCAGTTGGCGAAGTTCGGATCAATCAGCACGTTCAAGTCGCTGAACTGCGCCAGAAAGGAGGCATGTCCGATCCAGGTGAGCGCGACCTGTCCCGGGCTCAATTTGGGAAAGGCCGGTTTTTTGTGCTGGCCGATTCGCCGCGTCAACAGCGCCTTCCAAACCATTTCGCGAAAGAACGTGCGCGGATTGAAATGCTGGCTCGGGGTGAGGTCCTTGAACGAGCGAGGCAGGCGCCGGCGCCGGGAGCTTCCTTTGTTCGAGTGCAAGCTTGTCATGCGGATCGCCCTACAAAGCGTAGCACAGGGCTGTTGAATAAAAAACAAATTCCTCAGTCCATACGTACAGCTTTTAGAGAAAGGCAAAAATATGAAAACTTGGATCGCAACTTTCACAAGTCTGGCAGTGCTGGGCATGAGCGCTCCGTCGGCCTCCGCGGGCGATAAAGAGTGGGCCACGGCCGGCAAAGTTTTGACCGGCCTGGTCGCCGGCGCTGTCATCGCCAAATCGTTTGAGCCAGTTCCCGTTTACCACGCTCCGGCGTATTACGCCGCGCCCGTGGTGCAAGCCCCTCCACCAGTCGTTGTTCAGCACGCGCCGGTTGTCGTTTATCCGCAGCCGGTCTATGTGCAACCACGCCTGGTCTATGTCCGGCCGGCGCCGGTGTACGTCGCGCCGCGTCCCGTGGTGAGTTTCAGTTTCGGATTCGGGCCGCATCACCACCATCATGGGCCGCCGGTGTTTCGGCACTGCCGGTAAAGCTAAGCTAAGGGTCTGTGCAAAAATAACTTCCGGTTTTGGCGGGAGCGCCGCCTGGCCGGATGCAAGGCGCGAGGAGGGAGCATCCCCGTTTTGGGGCTGTGACCGACGAGCAACGCCGCAGCCAGCCAGGCCCCGCCCCGCCCCGGAGGGCTGGGGCGATTTCGCTTTCTGGCTTCGTTTCTCCTCAGTCGCAGAGCCCTGGCTATGCTCCTTCGTCGTGCCTCGCCAGAAAGCGAAATCGCCTCCAGCAAAACCGGAATTTATTTTTGCACAGACCCTAAGGTTGATTCAAACTAAGTGAGAAATTCCGCCTGGCGAGAAACCAAACGGTTTTTTCTTGGTGATTCCAACAAGACAAAGCTCCTACTTCAGTTCGAGCGCTTTGGGATCGATGTCCACGTTCACGCCCGCATGGGGAATCGGCTGGCCGAGCGTCCAGAGAATTCCCTGCGCGACCAGACGGCGATATTCCCTGCGTTGCCAGTTGCTGTGGAAATGAATGGCCACGAAGCCGAATGACCGGCCGCCATCAGGCCGTTCCCACGCCCAGCAAGCCGTTTCATCATGGTCCTCGATACGCGCGGTCAGGAGGGGATGGACCCGCAACGGAGGTTTGACGAAATCCAGACGGTAATAGAATTCGTCGTGGACTCGAAAACTCTTCACCCCGGTCGTGATGGGATGTTTCGGATCCACCACGGTGACGTCGGTTTCCAGCACTTTGTATTTCCGCTGCGGCCCGCCGCGTGTGCCTCCAAGAAGCTCAAGCTGGCCTTCGATGTGTTTGGCGTCGTGCGCGCCGACCGCCCAGTGGAGCGCCACAATGCCGCCTTTCCGTTGCGCCAGACGTTTCAACGCGGTGTGGCGTTGCGGGTCGTTCTGAATCCAGCGCGCGCCTTGCGTGACGAACATCACGATGCCGTCGGCCTGGTCGATCAGCGCGGGTCCCTCGGTCCAGGGTTCGTCGGCTTTCGTGACCGTAACACGCACGTCCTTGTGCGGGGCGAGAAGTTTTTCCATCACGCGGACGCCGGCCATGAATTCGTGCGTGGCCGGCGGATGTCCGTCAGGTCCCTGGCCGATGAGGAGGAGACGCCTGGGTTCCTGGGCCCGAGCGACGCTGCAAACCGCAGTCGTGAAAGCGATGATTAAGATGCAGAATGGCGCGATTCGAGAACGAATGGATGACATAAGTCCAGGATGAAGTCTGCGTTCAGGCGCGTCAAGGTTGCCTGGCTATCGCGGGTGAGATCAAACTGTCGGTCCACGAAGTTTTCTCCCTCTCTTCCCGAAGGGAGGAGAGGGCCAGGGAGAGGAGGCGCGTTTGGATGCGATTTCGCTTTTCCAAGAAACTCCTCTCTCTATCTCTCTCCCCAGTCGTTCCTCGCGGGGAGAGAGGGTAGTCAATCGAATCGCAACTGACCGGCACTCTTAATCGCACCCGGTGATCACGCGCAAGGTCGAAATCGTCTTTGGCTCCGGGCACTTGAGTCTCGCCTCATCCCCATACTGAACAGACCCTAAGGTCGAAAAGGAACGCCCTCCCAAAGTTTCTCGAACTCGGCTTGCCTGCGATGGGTGTAGCCGTACTTCATGTACCAGATATCCTGTTTGTCCGCAGGCGTCCGAGCGGTGGCGCCAAATTTCGAGACCCCCGGTTTGACGTCGGAGGCTTTGAGCATGGCCTCGCCCAGCCAACGATGTGTTACGGCGTGGCCGTCCGCGAAACTGAGCGTACTCTTCTTATTGTGCCAGATGGCCACGGCGTCAACCCAAGTGAACGCCGACGGTGTCGGGTCGATCAGCCACGAGCCGAGATTCCAGCCGCGATCATCGGCCTCTTCCACGAACACATAATTGCGCGTCGGATAGAGGATTTGGCTGTACTTGCGGATGGAATTGGCTTCATCTTCGCCATCCAACCCGCCCGCGCCGCCGTAGCTATCGTAGGCGAATCCCCGGCCGGGCGGCAATTTCCAGCGCCGGTCTCCAGGGCAGTGCCACGCATCCTCGGCGGGTGCATACGGAAAGAGTTTGCCCTGCCGGAGACCCTCCTTGGCTTCTGCCAGCGCTCTGGCTTGAGCGGAACCTGTGAAGCCCCCGGGAACAGGCTTGGGGCCTGTCCAAAAGTCGCGTCCCTGGCGATACGTGCTCATGCCGACCACATTGTCATTGTTGTCATCTGCGTACATGTAAAAGGCAAGGCCGAGCTGCTTTTGATTGCTCTGGCATCGGGCTCCCGTGGCTTGTTCTTTGGATTTCGCCAGCGAAGGCAAAAGCAAAGACGCCAGGATGGCGATGATGGCGATAACGACGAGGAGTTCGATCAAGGTAAAACCGAGGCGGGCTTTTCGGAAGGAAGCGGTTGTTTTCATGGGGTTTCTCTTATGTCACGGTTGTAGGGGAGTCACGAGTCGATAGTAACGCGCAGGCCGGCTCGTGGTGTCGCTCACTTGAGCGTCGCCGGCCGCCGGGCGCGAGGGGACATCCGCGAGTTTCAGCCAGGCGCCTTTCGTGATGTCGTCGCGGTATAGCACGCTGTAAGTTTTGCCGGCAGAAGCTCGGAAGGAAAGCCGCGCCGTGGTGCCATCCACGCGCAACGATTCGACGCGCAGGTAACTGGAGGCGTCCTTCGGGTCGGTCCCGGCCACGGATTCCTCCCGGTTCGGCACGCCGTCGCGATCCGGATCATCGAGCGGCCCGGAGAGCAAATTGCCGAAATGCGCGAGCTCAAAATCATCCGGCAAACCGTCGCCGTCCGTGTCGTTCGCGGCCACGGCGATGCCGCGTCCTGGAGTTGGCGCCGCCGCGAGCCAATTGGCCGGATCGTTGCCGTATTGTTCCTCCGCTCGACGTTGAATCGAAAGCCCGCTGCCAGTGGCGCCCGTCGGCCAGGGAGACGCCGTCGCATAATCGACTTCGTCCACCAGAATGTCTGGGACCGGTCCGGAGGCCGATACGCCCGGCCGGTAGAGGCCGACGCGTTCCCCTTCGTTGCTCAAGTTGCCCTTGTACGGACCGAACAGCATAACATCCGAGCCAAGGCCGTATGCGGCGCGAAATCCGGCCAGAGTGTTCGGCTCGGTCTGGGGATCAAAATTGACGATCAATGCCGAGCCGTTGCTCGGCAAAGTGACATGGGTCGGGAAATTAAAAACGGCGGCCCCTTTCAACCGCCAGGTGTTGGTGGCGGCAACCGGATCGAACAAACGCACCGCCTGGGTTGAAATGTTTTTGACCTCGATGAATTCGTGCAACGTGTTGTTGGTCGAGCCGATGGGCGGAGGCTGATACATGATTTCACTGATGATCACCGGGCCGACCAGAGGCCCCGCATTGACTCCTCCAAACGAAGTTTGCCGTTGCGTGACAAAATGCCCTTGTCCGGTGCTGATCACATAGCGTCCAAACGTGCTGCCACCCAACGATGCGCCAAACTTGAATCCCTGGCCGTAGCCCGTCAGGTTGAGGCCGTCGCCGGAGAAGAGATACACTTCTTCGCCGGCGTCGTTGAAAGCAAAGCTACGCGGCGCGCCCGAATTGAACTTCTTTTCATCGAGCAGCCAGTACCCTTTGGCAGGGATCACCGTCCGATCCGGGATGCGGTATTTCTTCGGTTCGTGCAAATCATCGGTCAGAAACCAACCGCTGATGTCTGCCGGCGCACTTTCCGGATTGAACAGTTCGACTATATCGAGCTGCGGTGAAATGGCATCGGACAAAAGTTCATTCACGAGCACGCCCGGCAGAATAGGCGGCGTCGGATCGGCCTGGCCGGGCGATCCACCCGCGCGGCTGCTGACTCTCCAGCTTGCGCGAAGCGAGGGATTCTCCGGCGACATACCCTCATTCACGAGCACGAGCGAGAAACCATTGCCCGCCGTCGCGGGATGCCACCGGTTATCGTACCAGAAGTCCACGACCGGTTCCTTGAGCGGTCCGTCAATCGCGATTCGTTCGCCGCCGTCATCGAGGTTTCCTGAATACTCGCCGGCGATATTCGAAACGCCCGGATATCGAGATGAAAAAGCGGCGCGGCTTTTGACGAGCACGGTGTAGCCGCCCGGTTGAAGAGTCGTGACGCTGCTGTCGGTGGCGAACACGTACTCGATTCCGCGCGTGAAGCGAAAGCCAACGAGGTTCAACGGAGCGCTGCCCGTGTTGCGCAACTCAATGTAGGAAAAATCCTCAGGCGAGTTCGTGCTTCCGGTCGGGGGCGGCGCCGGGTGGAACATGATTTCGCTCACGGCCAGAGGCGGGGTTTGGACTACAACCGTGGCCGCCACGGGACCGCTCCAGGTGTTCGTGCCTTGCAGGGCGCGGGCGACGATGCGGGCGTTGTTGTTCAGGGCAAATGGTTGGCCATCGTGACGCCTCGCCGCGGCGCTGAGCCGGCCACCCGACAAACGTGGATCCGTTCCGTCCACGGTGAAATAGACGGTTCCCGTGGGCGCCGCCATCGTGATCGCCGCGCCCAGGGCGACGCGACCGGCGGGCAGGCTGAGGGTGGGAGTTGGCACGAACTGGCGGTCGATCCACGCGTAACGGCCCACGATCCAGTTGTTCATGTTGGAGATGATTCCGCTGTAGGTTCGTGGCGAGGAGTAGATCCGTGGGTTGGGCCAGATGTAAGCGCCGAGCCGCGGCCAGCGCGCGAAATCGCGGTTCGCCGCTTCACTCAAGTAAGCGGCGATTTCGTTCACCCGGGCGACGACGTTGCTCGCGTTCAGAATATCCGTGCGCAGCTCGCTCCAGCGATCGGCGATTTTCTGATTGAAGTCCGGATCGCCGGTTCGAGTGGTCGGGGAAGCCGTGCCGGTGATGAGACGCCTCAGCCAGGGGTGTTCGCTCTCACCGAGCAGCGTGTAATACCACCCGTTGGTCCGCTCGCCTTCGAGGTAGTCGGCGTTGCCCCATGCGAGGTTCCAATCCCAGATCGGCTCCATCTTGAGTTTGCCCCCTCGCTCCTTCCGCATGTAATTGCTCAAGCGATATCCGTCGATCTGCTTGCTGAACTCGACGATCCAGTGGTAGTCCACGAACGAATCCGTATCGATGTAATGCGAGTAATGATTGGTTCCGGTCCGAGTCAGCCAATTCGTGGCGTAGAGGGCGCGCTCGAATTGATTGAGATAATTCCGAATCCAGTTCCGCTGGGCGGTATTGATCCGGAGTTCAACCGGCTTCGGCTCGTGGTATTTAAGCGCCTGGCCGCCGAAGCCGCCGCCGCCCGAGGTCGTCAAGCTCAGGTCGCCGGGGCTGTCTTTGTCTTTCTTGATGATATATCCTCCGGTGATGTTGGGCTCGGCGACGTCATAGGACGAGAGCCGCTGGAGGTCCACGCGGCTGCGATCGATCTTGATCTTCTCCGTGAGGGTGTAAATGCCTTTGTAGTCGGCTGGGTAGTTGAGGCGTCCGGGCGTGGACTTGATGAAGAGCTCGAAGAACACCGTGCGCGACGCGTAGTGACCCATTTTGCGGTGAAGCTCGTTGGCGAGCGCGTTATTCATGAACGGCTTGTCGGAATACGGGTTGACCAGCGCCCAATCGGATTCCGGCGGCAAACCGAGCAACGGCACCTCGACGTCGTTGCCGTAAGGGTCGTTAATCTCCAAGTTGTAGGGCAATTTCGGAAAACCGGCCGAAGTCTGGCCCCGCACTTCGACCTGCGCCACGCTTTCAAAGTCCGGCTGACTGAGCAGGCGGGCGCGGCCATCCTTGACCTCGAAACTCGACACGTGGGCGCGGAGCCGGCGGTCTTGCGGAATGGTCTTGCCTGCGGTGTTGATGATCAACAGCGGGAGATTCGAACTGAAATTGGTCATGCTCGCGGAAAAGAAATTATAGGTCTGAACCGCGATCCGGCTTGGCAGCAAGCCGTCCTTGAAAACGCGCGCGCTCACGATGGTGTTGTTCGTCAATTCCAGCGCTCCGGTGTAATTCGTCGAAGTCAGCGTCGGCATCGAGCCGTCCAGCGTGTAGCGAATTTCGCCGGATGGCGCTGAGAGGGCGACGGTCAGGCTCGCCTCGGTAAACACTCCGCCATTGACCGAGAAAACCGGGTCGGGCGCGAAACCGCGGCCGCTCACCATGTTGGTGGCGCCCGGCGTTGGAAAATCGAAATAGCCCGTGAGCGATGGATCGACTTTGTCGCGTCCGAAAGAAACGTTGGGGCGCTGCGCCGGATAGGCCGGGCCGAAATCGGAAGCAACTTTCTTGGCCGGGCTGACGAGCGCCAGGTAACCCCCTTCACTGGCCAATTTGAAATTCGTGTGCAACGGTGCAGTGGCGTCGGCGCGGTCCTTCCCCGAAGCCCAGACCAGGAGATAGGAATTTGGCGCGAGAGGCACGGCGGGGAAACGCCACTTGATCGGGTCCGCCGCGTCATCCGTGAGAAACCAGCCCTCGAGATTCGCGGTTTCCGAACTCAGGTTGAGGATTTCGACCCAATCGTTTCTGGAAGCGTTGTCATCTTTGATGCCCGCCGTGTTGTCCGCCAGGAATTCGGAAATGACCAGGTTCGGCAGCGGTCGATCCGGGTTGAGCGTGTAATTCCAGGGAAGGCCTCGGAACGCGTTTGGCGGAGTGGCCAGGTCCGCGATGCCGTGATTGGCGGCCCAGGTCACCTTCACTTCGCCGGCGCTCGGTTGAGGAAAGGAAAATGTGTAGTTCCGCGGCGAGGTCGATTTGACATTCGTGGCCGGAATTCCGTTGACGAGCACGTCGGCGGCGTCCACGCCCGTGACGTTTTCGCTGAAGATGACTTCGATCAGATCCAATTCAAACACCGTCTTGCCAGCCGCAGGCACGAGGACATCCACCGTGGGGGCGGAGGTATCCGGCGGCGAAGCGACCTGGGCGTGCATAGCTGAATCGATCACCAAAGCGCAGAGCAGCAGCGCCGCCGCGATGGCTCGGGCGGAGGGGAAAGGCGTCAGGGGCGGTGCTTGGAAAGCTTCCTGTGGCTTACGGACCTGGTCATGCCCCACGAACAAAGTAGGGCGAGTCCGTCCCGGCGAGCCGCTCCACGCGCTTGGAACACGTCCAAATCGGCTCGCTGAGGACAGGCTCGCCCTGCCTTCATGGGAGGTTTCCGCCTCGAGCGTGGAACTCGGCGAGAACGATGATGGAGAAATAGAATCAGAAGAATCAGGCCAAGGGGTCATAGGAACTCCTGGAATTAGCTATGAGTTGCACGATTTCCAAGCTGCATCAGTCGAACCGATGCGGCGGATTCTGGAGACGAGGAGGTCCTCTGTCGAGAACCAATGAATTAGGCCTCGAGTTGGGTAGGGCGAAGCATCCTCGCTGAGCCGATCAACCATCATTCACTCAACGGCTTTGCGGCTCGCCGGGACAGGCTCGCCCTACCGATGAAAGGGCTTAAATTCAATGGGAACGGGCTTTTTTCTTGGGGGAAAGGTTTCGGGTGAAGGCGATTCACCAATTCCTCCGAATACCATACGGCTAAAGCTTGCGGCAGACCGTCCGGCTCACTAAAGCTTTCCTTGTCATGCTGCAATACCACCAATTGCTCCGCCTGGTCCTGGAGCAGGGAAAGTTCAAAAGCGACCGGACCGGTACCGGCACCTACGCAGTCTTCGGCGCGCAAGCGCGGTTTCCTTTGTCTGAGGGATTTCCTTTGCTCACGACCAAGAAACTGCACCTGAAGTCGATCATCTACGAGCTGCTGTGGTTCCTCCGGGGCGACACAAACGTCAAATACCTCAACGACCACAGCGTGACGATCTGGGATGAATGGGCGGACCCGGAAGGCAATCTGGGCCGCATTTACGGCGCTCAATGGTGCCATTGGAAAACGTTCGATGGCCGTTCCATCAATCAGATCGACGAAGTGATCAGTCAGATTCGGACCAACCCCGACAGCCGGCGTCTCATCGTCAGCGCCTGGAATGTGGGCGAACTCGAGCAAATGGCGCTGCCTCCTTGCCACACGATGTTTCAATTCTTTGTCCAAGAGGGCGAGCTAAGCTGCCAGCTTTATCAGCGCAGCGCCGACTTGTTCCTGGGCGTCCCCTTCAACATCGCTTCCTACGCGTTGCTCACGATGATGGTCGCGCAGGTTTGCAGCTTGAAGCCCGGAACCTTCGTCCACACGTTTGGCGATCTGCACCTCTACAGCAATCATCTGGAGCAAGCCCGGCTCCAGCTCACGCGCGAGCCGCGTCCGCTCCCGCAAATGAAGCTCAATCCGGACGTCCGCGACATCCACGACTTCCGATTTGAGGATTTCGAGTTGGTTGGATATGACCCGCACCCGGCCATCAAGGCGCCCATCGCCGTGTAGCGCGGCCCGGCTCGAACGCGCCGTTGTTGTCTGTGAATTCCAGCCATAAACCTGGCAGGGCGGTGCTGCCGCCCAGCCGTTTTTTTCCCGATGCGGCGGCGCAGCAGCGCCGCCCTACCGATGATCCAGGAACCTTGGAGGCATTCCTTGAACTCGGTCGTAGAGCAGGCTTTCCAGCCTGCTGGTTTGGGCGACTTTCCAGTCGCCCGATGGACGGGACTGGAAAGTCCCGCCAACCCGCAGACAGGAATGTCTGCGCCACAATTCCGCGCTGCGCCGTATCGCCCTTCTGCTATCGGCGGAGCCTCCCTTCCGCGGTCAAGGCAAGCGCCATCGGATTTTTTGTTGCCTGCCTTCTTATCTTCCAAAGCCAGACCTTCGGCGCAGGCGCCGAATCGAGAAATGCCCGGCGCCCTTCCAAAACGCTGTCGGCATTCCAAAGCCGGATCAGCGCGTTCCTGGCGCAGCCTCGGTTCTCCGCGGCGGCTTGGGGCGTGAAAGTTGTTTCGCTCCAGAGCGGCAGGACCCTCTTCGAACACAATGCCCAGAAACTGATGAAGCCGGCGTCCAACGCCAAACTCTACACCGGCGCGCTGGCGCTGGAGCGGTTAGGCTCGGAATTCCGGATCAAGACGTCTCTCTACGCTGCGGCCCGCCCCGACAGCGCGGGCACTTTGAAAACGGACCTCATCGTTTATGGGCGCGGCGATCCTTCCTTTGCGGCCCGCTTCAACAATGGCGATTATGAAAAGTCGCTCCAGCCTCTCATCGAGGCGCTGGCCAAAGCCGGCGTGAAGCGAGTCGAAGGAGACTTGATCGGCGACGCGACTTATTTTCGCGGTCCGCCCTACGGCTCCGGGTGGACCTGGGATGACTTGCAGTATTACTACGGCGCGGAAGCCTCGGCGCTGACCCTGGAGGACAATGTGCTCGATCTCATTTTCAAGCCTGGCCAAGGCGTCGGTGATCCCTGCGAGATCGCGGTCAAACCGGACACCCGTTTCGTCACCTTCATCAATCGCACGCAGACCGTGGCCAAAGGTGGCCGGCGCGCGCTTGAGATTCATCGTCCGCTCGGCGGAAATGTGGTTTATGTGACCGGCCAAATGCCGCGGGAAGCTTCACCGCAGGCGGACGCAGTTGCGGTGCATGATCCGGCGCTCTTTTTCGTGGTGCAATTGAAGGAGGCGCTCGCGCGGCATGGGATGACGGTTACAGGAACTGCACGCGCAGTGAGCGGGACCAATTCTGCAGTGGACCGAAGGGACTCCAGCGACCTGATTGAGCTCGCGGTTGTCGAGTCGAGGCCGCTGCAAGAACTCTTAACCAAGATGATGAAACCCTCGCAAAACCTCTACGCCCAGCTTCTCCTCTTGCAAGCGGGCGCGGCGGCGGGTCTGGAGAAACGCGGCGCGAGTGAGTCGCCGAGGCTTGCGGGGTCACAAGCTAATCAATCCTCCGACGCAACAGCCCGAACCAACCTTTACCAGAGAACCTCGGAAGAACTGGGTGTGGCAGAACTGAGGCAGTTCCTGAAGGAAGCCGGCATTCCGCAGCACGAGGCGCAGTTGGAAGAAGGCTCCGGACTTTCGCGGTCCTGCTTGCTCACGCCCAATGCCACGGTGCAACTGTTGAAGTTCATGAGTCGCCATCGCCACGCCGAAATCTTTCGTGAGTCTCTGCCGGTGGCCGGCGTGGACGGCACGTTGCGCAACCGGATGAAGAAGACGAAAGCGGAAGGGAATCTTCGGGCCAAGACCGGTCACATTCGCTACGTCGATACGCTCTCCGGTTACGTGACGACGGCCGGTGGCGAGCCGCTCGCCTTCTCGATCATGCTGAACAATTACTTCAATCCGAACGGATCCGGGCGGGAGGAAGTGGATGCGCTGGCAGTGATACTGACAGAATTGGACAGCACTGGGCGATCGCCACGGTGACCCGCCTGACGACGTGGTTCGCGTGGGGAGCCGCACGCGCCTCGCGTGCGGTGGTCGGCGCCCTCGCCGACCACCGTCTTCCGTCCGAAAGAGAGATCATTTGATGAGACGGTTTCTTCGACTCCGAGGGCGCCAGTCGGAACACGCGAGGGCGCGTGTGCTCCCATCTACAGCGGCGGCTTACGGACTCGGCAAGACTTGATAAAAGCGGTGCGGCGAGCCGGCGGCCTGGGGATCGCCGGACCCAGCACGCACAACTGAACCTCCGGCGTGGTCACTTTGCTGACCAAGTTCGTCACCCGAACTTGATACACGCCTTCCTGCGGCGTTTGCACGTTCGTCAGAACCAGCGACGCGTTTGTGGCGCCGGGCAAGATCGCGCCATTGTGCCGCCACTGATAAGCGAACGGCGCGGTACCTTCCGCCACGGCGCTCAAGGTCACGGAACCGCCAACGCGCACAGCCTGATCCGTTGGCTGCGCGGCCAGCTTGATCGGGAACGGCGGCGCCACTTGATAAAAGCGATGGCCGTACCGGGGCGCCTCATTGTCGAAATACTCGTAGAGGTTGTCGCCGCGGAAGGTGAAGTTCGTCAGCAGCGTCCAGACTTTGAAATCGGTCGAGGCTTGCAAGACCGGCGGCGTGCCCGCGAGTCCGCAAAGCAGAAGGCGGCTGGTGCGATCCGGCTGGCTCTTGATCGACATGAAGTGGACGGTCTTGTCCGTTTCCAGCACGCACAATAGCGCGTCCTGACTCATCACACTGCCCGCGGGATTGCTGACCTGGACCTGATAACGGCCTTCCTGCGAGAGTTGCGCGTCGCGTGACGTGTAAGTCGAGTTCGTCGCGCCCAGAATGGTCTTGCCTTGAAAGCGCCATTGATACGTCAGCGGCGCGCTGCCTTCGGCGACCACGCTGAAGCTGGCCGTGCCGCCAATCGTGGTGGCGCGCTCGACCGGTTGCACGAGGATGCGCGGCGGCGTTTGAAACGTCAGCGTCGCCGGTTCACTAATCACTGTTCCAATCCGGTTTTGAACCAGCACGCTGTACTCGCCGGCGTTAGCAGCCGTCACGTTGGTCAACGTCAGCACCGTGTTCGTGGCCCCGGGCAATTCCACTCCGTTCAGACGCCACTGCGTTAAACACGTATACCAGGCTTCCAACCTGGGCTTTGGGTCAACGTGAACCAGTCTCGACTCCCGGATCGAACCCGTGGTATTTGATGCGCCGATCTCATGCGATGCAACTGGTCAACCTCAGAAGTTCACCTCCTGGTAAGGCAGACCTGCAGGTCTGCCGGATCGACGGTCCCTTCAGGGAGAGGAAAATACCGTCTTATGGCGGCGGGCCTTTGCCTGGCTTGCGGCCTTGGAACGGCCCTTCAGGCCGCGGAACCGGATTCCACATCCCTGCGCGCCTACGCTGAGAAAAGCCAGCGCCGCCAGGCTTACGGCGTTTATCTGAAAAATCACAAGTTCGGCTGGGCCATCGACGAATTAAAGCTCGGCCGGCACGAAGGCCAGGAGGTCGCCGTCGCCACTTTTGAAATGCAGGGGAGCTTTGTCTCCGGAGGCGAACGAACGCGCTTTGAAGACAAATCCACCACCTGTTTCGCGCTCGACGGCAAGGGCGAAATCATCTTCGGCGAAGAGCGAACTTTGGAGGACGATAATGAGATCACGCGCGTCGCCGTTCGGGACGGCGCGGAAATGGTGATCACGACGCGAACACGCGGCGGCGAAACCAAACGCCGGGTCCCGGTTCCACGGGAAACGATCCAATCGGCGCGCGCATTGGAAGCGTGGCTGACGCGGCCTCCGAAACGCGGCGCCAGGTTCGAGCATTATTCGGTGTCCTGGAATGAGGAGAAGATCGACACCAAAGAAGTGTTCACGTATCGCGGGCGCAGATCGCTCCGTTGGGGCGGCGTGAAGACCGACGTGCATTCGGTCGAGGTCAACATCGAAGGCATGAACGCGGCGTTCGAGGTGCTCCCGGACGGCACACCGCTCAAGGGCATGCTGGGTGGACTGTTCGAGCTGCGCGCGGAGGAGGAAGCCCTGGCCAAGACGCCCGGCAGCACGTCGTTCGACATGTTGCTCGCTTCCTCGATCCGAATCGACAAGAGCCTGGGCGATCCGGAGAAGATCGAGTCGCTTCGCTTAAAGATCACCGGACTGGCGGGATTCGCCCTGCCCAACTCGCATCGCCAGCGGATTCACTCCCGGCGTGGGAACACGGTGGTTCTGGAGTTGTCGCGCGACCGGAGGCTGGAGAAGGGAATGCAGTTGGCCGCCTCGGAGCGCGAACAATACTTGAAGGCGACCCCCGCCATTCAATCGGATCAGGAGGCAATTCGCTCCCTGGCCGGCGAGATTGCCGGCGAGGAAAAGGACGCGTTCGGCCAGGCCTCGAAGTTTCAAGATTGGATTTTCAAGAACGTGCGCCAGACGATGGCAGCCAACGCGTCCTCCGCTCTGGATGTCTTGAAGAATCGCGCGGGCGATTGCACGGAGATCACGCTGCTCTTTCTGGCTCTGGCCCGGGCCGCGGGAATTCCCGCTCGCGAAGTGGGCGGCGTGATGTACGCGGATGAGGAACCGCCCGTCTTCGGCTGGCACGCGTGGGCCGAGATTCACGATGGCCGTCAATGGGTGAGCGTCGATCCGACCTGGAATCAAGTATTCGTCGACGCCGCGCACATCAAGCTGACCGAAGGCACGCAAGACTGGTCCTGGGTCAATCTGCTCGGTCGAATGAAAATCCAGGTGGTGAAGGTCACTCCAGGCCAGCGCTGACCATCGTGGCTTGGAAACCTGAAACTCGCGCTTTGGTTCTCTTTGATTGAGCGGCGCCGGTCAGCGCAAACAGCAAGTCGGCCTTCTTCAAGTATTTTCCTGGAATATCGAAGACCTGGTACACGCGGAGGTTCTCTTCCAGAACAAACTCACGTTCACGGTTCCTTCATCCGAATCATTGCTGCGGATCGTCAGCACCGGGCAGGAGTCACGGTCTGGATTTGATCAGACCCAAAAACCACCGTAACCGCTGGCCATTCTGGGTTGGAGCCGAGCGCTCCTTCGGTGCCTCCTTCGTCGCAACCGGAACTTGCCGCTCGATCTTTACCAAACCAACGTCCTTGGCGGTCTCATCCAGAAAAACCGCAACCAGGCGGCGAAAATCTTTCTGGACCGTGTCGAGCCACCATCCCACCAACGGCAGCGTCAGGAGCAGCAGCCAGACCCACGGGAAGATCGGCCCGATCGAGCCGATGACGAGCACTTCGATCCCGACCAAGCTCCAGAATGCCGCTTTGGCCAGGAGCGTCCACCGGGTTTTGAGACGGCACCGGATCAACCGCTTGCCATGGCCCAACTCCTCCGCGGCAGTCAACAGTTGCAGGTGGCACCAGCGGCTGCCGAGGACTTCGAGATCGAAATTGCTCCAGCCCGTGTCGGCCTTGTTCGGCCAGCCGCGGCGGTCCAGGCGTTCCATGATCGCGGCCAGGAGTTCAAATCGTCCCAAGTTGCGTTCGTTCCAGTAAGCTGCCTCCGTGAAACTCTGTTTGGCATCGCGCAGGCTCAAGGAATCGAGCGTTTCGTAATCGGCCAGGCGTGTGCGCGGCGCGGTCAGACGCCCTTTGTAACGCGACCAACCGCGCACGATCGGTTGCAGAAAGAACAGAAGCGCCACCAGAGGCCGCGACCAGAATCGGCGTTTGGAAGCAGCTAATTCCGCCTGAGCCGCCGCTGTGCCGCAGACCGCGAGCGAAAGCAACAGACTCGTCAAGGCCAGCGGCAAGATCGGATCGAACAAAGCGCTCAAAACCAGCAGCGGCAGCGTGAGCAGCACGTGATATTCGAGACTCGTCAGCAACATGAGCGTCAAGGCGGGCGGCGAGCTGTAAAGGGTTTGAAAGAATCCGCTCCCGAAGGTCCCGTGATAAATGATGGGCCGGCGCGTGACGACGCCGAACTTGGCCGGAGAATAAATCCGTCCTTGCCACAGGCTGCCGCCAAACCAGTTGAAATACTCCGGGTGCCGGTGGACCAACAGCGCCTCCGATTCTCCGTAGCCGCGTTGCTGCCTGAGATAGTCGAGGACCGTCGAGCGCCGATAGTGCCAGACAAATCCCGACGAACTGAATCCGAGCCGGTAACCCCGTTGCTGCAGCCTCCAGCAAATATCCACATCGTCGCCCGCTTTGCGGAACAACGGATCGAACCCGCCCACTTCGATCAGCGCCCATTTGTAGAACGCCATGTTGCACCCGGGAATGTGCTCGGCCAGCCGATCCGTGAGCATGACGTGGGTGGGGCCGCCCGGTGACACCATCACGGCTGCCGCAACCCAGGAATCTTCCGGAGGGAGCAAGTTGTGGCCGCCAATGCCCACAAAGTCGCGGTTCAAAAGATCGCTCACGAGATAGTGCAGCCAATCTTCGTCGGCACGGCAATCCGCGTCCGTGAATGCCACGATCTCGCCCTGGGCAGCTTCAAGGCCCGTGTTTCGAGCGGCAGACAACCCCTGGTTCAGCGGGTGGCGCAAGTAACGCACGTTGGGAAACCGCGCGGCGATTTCGCCGGTGGCATCGGTGGAACCGTCATCCACCAGCACGACCTCGTAGCGCGGGTAATTCAACTGCTTCAACGAATCCAGGCAGGCCGCCAGCGTGCGCGCGCCGTTGTAGCATGCCACCACGACCGACACGAGCGGGGCTTCATTGAGCGGAAAATAAGGCGCAGTCCGAAAGGCTTTCTGGACTGCGGAGAACGACGGTTTGGGATGCCGCTCGCGCGTCGTAAGCCCAAACGCCCAGTCCGTGATTTGTTCACCGCCCTTGAACCAGTCGTCCGTGAAGCTATAGACAATCGCCCCGGCCAGTCCGGCGCGGAAGGCAGACTCGATCTGCCAGGCCAGGATCTCGCACTTTCGATCTTCGCCTTCCCGCAAGGAATCGATGCCGATTTCCCCCAGCAGAAGCGGCTTAAACTCCGCGATCATCTGAAGCCGCGACAGATAATTTTCGAACGGCTTCGGATGATGGATATAGACGTTGAAACAGTGGAAATCGATCTCCCGGGAGCGAAGAAACTCCGTCGGCGGATAGTTCCCAAACGTGCACAGACAATCCGGAGCAATCGCTTTGACGATCGATACCAGTTCATCGATGAACTCCGCCACTCGCGACGCGCCGCTCCAGCGCACGATGTCGGCTGGAATCTCGTTCACGACGCTCACGGCAAACACCGCCGGATGCCGGGCGCAAGCCTTGGCTGCGTCCCGCACCGACGCCCGCGCGGCCTCGCGGGCGCTGTCCGAATCCAAGAAACAGAGGTGCTTGCTCCAGGGAATATCGACCAGCAGTTTCAGGTCGTTTTCGCCTGCCAGATCCAGAAACCAGCCCGGAGGCACGTCATACACGCGCAGAAGATTCGCTCCCAACTCGCGGATCTGAGCAAAATCGCTCTTCGCCTGTTCGGTTTCCGGGAACGGTTCTCCGCGCCCGTTCGGAGCAAAGGGGCCGTAGGTCACCCCCTTCGGATGGAATTTCCGAGCCCCCGCGCGAAAGAATTTGCCGTCCACTCTCACGCGGCGGGGATTGATCTGCGACAACAGCATGGCGGTTAGACGCGGCTCCGGTCCGGTTTATTTTGTTTTGCGGCGCTCAACGTTCGCGACTATGGTGCATGCGTGGCGGACAAAAGTCGGTTTCACATCTCTGCGTTCGACGTAGCGCGACGTTGTCCACCGCGAACAAATCAACCTCAGTTCACTATGTAAAGCTATGAGAAAACTCCCCCTGGGCTTAATGGCAGGCCTCGCCCTGTTCCAATTAAGCGTCTCCGCCGAATGGCTGACGGATCTGTCCAAAGCGCAGACCCAGGCCAAGAAGGAGAAAAAGTTGGTGCTCATCAACTTCACCGGTTCGGACTGGTGAGGGTTCTGCAAAAAGTTGGAGTCGGAAGTGTTTCCCACCTCGGAATTCAAGGACTACGCCAGCAAGCACTTTGTGCTGGTGGAAGCGGATTTCCCGCGCGCGAAGCCGCAATCCGACGCCTTGAAAAAGGCCAATGAAGAGATGAAAGGCAAATACGGCGTCCGAGGATTCCCTACGCTCGTCATCGTGGACGACAAAGGGAAGAAAGTCGGCGAAAAGGTCGGGTATCGCCCCGGCAGCGGCACGCAAGCCGTGATCGCCGACCTGGACAAGATCATCAAGAAGTAGCCTCCCGTTTCACTTTTGAACTCCAACAGCGTGGCTGGTCAGCCACGCTTTTTTCATCCATCCATCAAATGCTCCAGCACCATCTGGTCGAGCGCCTGGTAATTGCGGTCCGCGATGAGTTGCCGGGCGCTCTTCTCGTCGAAGCTGCGGGCTTTCTTGACGAGCCGCAGGAACGTCCGCCGGCTGTTCGTCAGATGATCCAGCCAATGCTCGGTCTTCGTGGTCCGGAACGGATGGACGTCGAAGCAGACGTATTCGCCATTCTGGCCATAACCGTTCCGCTCCAGCGCGCGCACCTGATTGAAGGCGACCCGCAGGTTGTGGCTCGCAAAAGGCTTGTCCTGGTCGAATTTCAATCCGTTCTGATCGTTCAAGTGCAGCGACCACAGTTTGCCGAAGCTGCAGGCGAAATCGATTTCGTCCGCCGGATCCAGCCCCGCCAGCAGCGCGTGCGCCGATTCAATCAAACATCCGACCCGCTTCGGATCGCGCGTGAGTTGGGCAATGGCCAGTGCGTGGCCGATGGTCGGGAGGTAGGCGATGTCCATCGGCTCATTCGGTTTGGGTTCGATGGCGATGCGGACTTTCCGGTCGTGCGCGAGCATCGCATCGACCGCCTCGACCAGAAGCTCGACGCTGCGCCGGCCATTCTTCGATTCGCGAAGATACGTGCCTTCCCGCGCCAGCCACAAAACGATCAAATCGGTCCCGAGCACCTTCGCGATGTCGATGGAACGGAGGGACCGTCCGATCGCGTACCTGCGGCACTTGGGATCGTTGCTCGTGTACGCGCCGTCGATGGTCTTGGGGCTGAACCAAAGCCGGGGCGCGACCATTTCCGCGGCAATGCCCATGCCGTCGAGCCGCTTTTTCAGTTCCCGGGCTTCCTTGCGAATCTGGGCGTCGGATTTGCCGTCGATGTCCGGAACGGCGTCGTCATCGTGAAACATCATGGCGTCGAAGCCGAGCCGTTTCAGTTTCGCGAGTTTCCAATCGAACGATTGCGTCGGGCGCGTGGGCGGCCCGTACGGATCGCCGCCTTCGCTGATGTTCCACGGGCCGAAGCAGAATTGGTAGCGGTGTTTGTTTGCCATAGTCGTGAAGGCCGGATGCTAAGGAGGTTTCGGACTTTTGGGAATCTATTTGTAGGGATTTGAGATTTTGCTTTTGGAATCAGCGCCTCGCGCCTATCTTTGCCGCGTGGGTGAAGTCCGCGTTCAAGTTAAACTGTGCAACGTTGCCGATCTGGCCGCCGCAGCGGCCGGGAAACTCGACCCGCAATCGGTTCGGCGCATTGAAGCGAATGCCATGGTGGACACCGGCGCAGTCCGCTCGTGCATTCCGCAGCCGTTGCTGGACCGGTTAGGCATCCAACCCTTGGACCACATGGTCGTTGAATATGCCAACGGGCAGAAAGAATCGGTGCGCCTGGCCTACGGCGTGATGTTTGACATTCTGGAACGCCGCACTAGCGACGACGCGCTTGTGCTGGGCGATGAGGTGCTCATCGGCCAGACGTTGCTTGAGAAAATGGACCTCATCGTGGACTGCACAAATCGCCGCCTCCTGCCCAATCCATCGCATCCGGACGTAGCGGTCAACAAACTGAAGTGAGACGCTCGCGACGGGCCGGATGTCGGAATCCGGCCAGGTACGGGCTAACGACGCCCCCTTCACTCGAGTCCACCGCCGCCCAGTTGGATTCTCGGATTCTCACCAGCCCAATATGAGCGTGCCTTTTCCATGCGGGGTCTCTATTTTCCGCGGCGCGTTTTTATGGCGACCATCAAACCTTTCATAGCCCTGCGGCCGCGGCCCGACCTGGCGGCGCGTGTGTGCGAATTGCCTTACGACGTGATGTCCTCGGAGGAAGCGCGCCAAATCGCGGCGGGGAACCCGCTCAGCTTTCTCCACGTCAGCAAGCCGGAGATCGACCTGCCGCCAGGGATTGACCCTTATGGCGGGCGAGTTTACGCCAAAGGCCTGGAGAACTTCTCGAAACTAATCACTGACGGCGCCCTGAGGACCGATCCGCAGCCGTGCTTTTATCTTTACCGGCAAATCATGGGCAAGCACAGCCAGCTTGGCCTGGTCGCCGCGGCCAGTTGCGAAGACTACCTGAAGAATCTCATCAAGAAGCACGAGCTGACCCGGCCGGACAAGGAAGACGATCGCGTGCGCCACATCGAAGCGTTGAATTCCCAAACCGGTCCGGTCTTCCTGGTCTATCCTTCCAATCCGGCGCTGAATGAATTGTTCGCGAGAACGTCGGCTCAAGCTCCGGATGTCGATTTTACTGCGACGGACGGCGTCCGCCACACGTCGTGGACGATCCACAATGCTGCGGAGCTTCGATTCATTGAGGACCAGTTTGCGCGCATGCCAGCGCTCTACATTGCGGATGGCCATCATCGCAGCGCGTCGGCGGCGCGGGTTTTTCAAAGTCGGAAGGGCGCCGGGCACACCGCGCACTTCCTCAGCGTGATCTTTCCGCACGACCAGGTGCGAATCCTCCCTTACAACCGGGTCCTGAAAGATTTGAACGGCCTCACGCCGCCGCAGGTTCTGGAGAAACTGGACGGCGTGTTTATCATCAAATCTCCCGGCGCGGCGGCTCCGGCGCGAAAGCACGAGTTGGGATTCTACCTTGCGGGCCAGTGGCACACATTGAACTGCCGTCCGCGATTCGCCGCCACGACCGATCCCATCGAGAAACTCGACGTGACCCTGCTGCAAAAATACGTGCTCGCCCCGTTGTTCGGAATCGATGATCCGCGCACCAGCAAACGTATCCAGTTTGTCGGCGGCATTCGCGGAACGGCGGAACTGGAGAAAATAGTTGAGAGCGGCGAATTCGCCTGCGCCTTCTCCATGTTTCCCACGAGCATCGGAGACTTGATGGCCATCGCGGACGCCGGCGGGATCATGCCGCCCAAGAGCACCTGGTTCGAGCCTAAGCTGCGCGACGGGATGTTTTGTCACATGCTCTAGATGACAGACCGAAGGCTTAACCGGAGTCTGCGTGTCACGGCGATCGGGATGATGGTGAATATTGTCCTCGCCGCCACGAAGCTCACCGCCGGCCTTCTCGGACACGCTCACGCGTTGATCGCGGATGGCGTGGAATCCTTCGCCGATATTTTCAGTTCGTTAGTGGTGTGGCGCGGCTTGATCGTTTCCGCTCAGCCGGCGGATGCGGACCATCCCTACGGGCATGGCAAAGCGGAGCCAATCGCGGCCGCGGTCGTGGCCACGACTCTGCTGTTGGCCGCGGTCTGGATTGCCGTGAAAGCCGGGGAAGAGATTCTTCGCCCGCACCTGGCGCCGGCGCCGTTCACGCTGGCGGTTTTGTTCCTTGTCGTGACGGTCAAGGAAGGACTGTTTCGCTACGTCCTGCGCGAGGCAAGAACGGTCGGGAGCACCGCCGTGCACACAGACGCCTGGCATCATCGTAGCGACGCGATTACGTCCATTGCCGCCGCGATCGGCATCAGCATCGCGTTGATCGGCGGGCCGGGATACGAATCGGCGGACGATATTGCCGCGATTGTCGCCGCCGGGATCATTGCCTGGAACGGATGGCGGCTGCTGCGTCCGGCGATGGATGAGCTGATGGACGCGTCGCCGGACCTGGCGTTGTGTGCCGAGATTCGGCGGGTTGCAGAGGAAACTTCCGGCGTCGCCGCCGTCGAAAAATGTCTGGTGCGAAAGATGGGCTACCATTACTTCGTGGATATGCACCTGGAAGTGGATCCCCAGATGACCGTGCTCCGGGCGCACGAAGTGGCGCATCAGGTCAAAGACCGGGTTCGAAGCCAACTGCCCATGATCTATGACGTGCTCGTTCACATCGAACCAAGCCGCGGGGCAGCGCATTAGTTGCGACACGGGAAAAATCAAACTGAAGGTCTTATGTCTGAATCCTGCACTTCGCGAAAATCCTGGACGGTATTTTGCCGTTCCCGCAATGGCCGACACATTCATGCTCTCCCCGCCGTGGATCCGACTTGCCCTCGTAGCGCAGATTTGCAATCTGCCGTATCGCCGATTTGCAATCGGCAGCGCGCCCGCAAGTTCCGGCGCGATGGATCAGGACCGGCGCGGGCGGAATACAATTCCGCGATACGGCAGAATGCAAATCTGCGCTACCGGTCGCACCCCTGGCGCTTCCGAATCAATTGGCGTATGCGAGACCTCAGTATGGCGGCAACCCTTTACGTTCTCTCCATCATTGCCCCGATCGGAACCGCCGCCCCGCATTGGGAGATCAAGACGTTCGCCGGGACGGGCCAGGCGGGTTATTCCGGCGACGGCGGACCGGCCACGCAGGCGCAATTGAACAATCCGTTCGGAATCGTCCGCGGCCCAGAGGGGGCGCTTTACATTTGCGACATGGCCAATCACGTGATTCGCAAAGTGGCGGCGAATGGGGCAATCTCCACCGTGGCCGGCACCGGCAACCGCGGTTCCTCCGGGGATGGCGGCCCCGCGTTGAAAGCCGAATTGAACGAGCCTTACGAAATCCGTTTTGACCGGGCCGGGAACATGTTCTTTGTCGAAATGCAAAATCATCTGGTCCGGCGCGTGGATGCGAAAGCGCAAATCATTTCCACCGTGGCCGGAACTGGACAGCCTGGTTTTTCCGGCGACGGCGGGCTGGCGGCGAAGGCCACGTTTCGGCAACCGCACAGCATTCAATTCGATTCGAAAGGCGACCTCTACATCTGCGACATCGGAAACCATCGCGTTCGCAGAGTGGAGATGAAGACGGGTCTCATTTCCACATTCGCCGGGACCGGAGAAAGAAGCGCCACGCCGGACGGAGCCGCGATTTCTGGCACGCCGCTGAACGGGCCGCGGGCGATCGACTTCGACCGTGCCGGAAATCTGTGGCTGGCCCTGCGTGAAGGCAATGCCGTCTTCAAGCTCGATTTGCAGGCGGGCAAGATTTCTCACACCGCCGGCACCGGAAAGAAGGGTTTCACCGGAAATGGCGGTCCCGCGCCGGAGGCCGCACTCTCCGGCCCGAAGGGCATCAGCATCGGACAGGACGGAAATATCTTCTTCGCCGATACCGAGAGTCACACCATTCGGATGATTGATCTGAAGAAGGGAACGGTGGAACTGGTGGCGGGCACCGGCGAGAAAGGCGACGGCCCGGACGGCGATCCACTGAAATGCAAGATGGCCCGGCCACACGGGGTGTTCGTCGATACGGACGGATCGATCTTCATCGGCGACAGCGAGACCCATCGAGTGCGGGTGATGCGGCTCGTGCGGTGAAGACCATCGAACCTCATGCCTGGCTGAAGCCCGCTCCTCAAATGGCAGCCCTCAGCCTGACATTGCGCCTTTGCCAATAACCTTTGACGCCGTGCTGGCACATGAGGCTGTGGGCTTTCTTCGTAGAACGAGTCTCCCTTTGGAGCCGAAGACAATGGCCTACGGGCGGACTGCCGCAAATCGGGGTGACCTGGCCGAATTGCGGTTGGCCACCAGACGCAGCCCGGCCGAGTTCTCTGCGTCTGGGGCGACGCTGGTTGGATTGACGACACCAACGTCAAGGTGATCGAAGTGATTCTCGATCATCTGGCTTACGGCCACAGCCCGGAAGAGATTCATCTACAGCATCCCCATCTTTCGATGGCGCAGGCGCACGCCGCATTTGCGTATTACTTCGACCACAAGGCAGCAATCGATGCTAAAATTGACTGGCGTCATCGCCGCGTCGAGGCGCTTCGAGCGAAAGCGCACGAGCCGTTCACTCGAAAGCAACTGACTGCGCGGCTCAAGAAGCGGTGACGTGTTGACCGCGGAGGAAATGCTGCGGCGAATTCTTTAGAAACGCCCTTGCCAGTGCCGATCATGCCGGGCCGCGTGGAGCACGGCACCTACGATCACGACACCGTCATCTTCTGAGACTTCGAAGATTACGCGGTAAGGAAATCGTTCAGGATAACGCCAACGGATATTCTTACGCGGGTGGCGGCGGGAATTAAGCAGTGGGTTGTCAGCGAGCGCGTCAAGAACTCGAATGACTTCTTCGACGAACTCGTTGCCGAGACCATCGGCGCGGGCGTCATACCATCTGGTGGCCTCGTCAACATCGTCCCAAACTTCCGGCCGCACGACGACGCGCCAACTCATGATCTCAAGCGCGAACGAAGACGCGCTTTCATCTCATCGAGTGGCACGGACGAGTTCGGATCTGCACGGTGAGCCGCGAACCGCGCTTCGATGAGCTTTTCATCGCTTTCCGACAGCGGCGGATCATCGAGCTCCAACGCCCGCCGGATCACGGCTTGACGCTGTTCGAATGTCAACGACGGAAGTTCTTCCAGAACCTGAGTGAAACTCATGACAAAAACCTACCTGATCCGTCATTCACTTTCAATCACGCCCGCAGGATCTTGAAAAGTGAGTTCACGACAATTTTAGGACGAAGCTTCCATCGGTGCCTCTTGGGTTAGACGCACTACGTTGTCCGCGGTGGAATCATCGAAGCTCACCTTCTTGATTATCGCCAGACTGTGTTCTTGCCGCAGATGCCCGTAAGTTCTCATGGCGAGCGATCCACCGTCCTTGTGCCCGAGCCAACGGCTGATCGTGGGAATGTACACACCGGATTCGATGCACGTCGTGGCGAAGAAGTGTCGAAAATCGTGATGAGTGAAGTGAGGAAATCCAAGTCGCCGGCAGGCCGTTTGAAGACACTTCTTCGCGCTCTGAATTTTGATAATGGAATCTTCTGGTTTTGGCTCGGTCTCGGCCTCGAGCCTTTCCAAGAATTGTTTCAGCGCGCCGGTCATTGGAATCAGGCGATCACTCGATTCGGTTTTTGTGCCGTGAATCCAAATCATGTTTGACTCGAATTTCACATCTTGCCACCTGGCGGCGACGGCCTCACCCAACCGCGCGCCGGAGTACGCCAGGAACTCGACGAGATCGGCGCCGTGCTTGGCTTTCTCCTGACTGTCATTCCGGCCATCCGAAAACCTGATTTGAGCGACGAGCTTTTTGAATTGCTCGCGGGTCGGCACATCGATCTTCGCGGGAATAATCCGCTTTCGCCGAATACTCACCGCCGGTTCGAGAGGATCAATCCGCGTTCCATCGCGAAATCGAACACCGCCCTCATCACTTCCAATTCGTGCGCGAACGTTTGGGGCGCAATCTTCGGTCCGCGCTCTGACACCCACCGGTCGCAATGGTGCGGTGTCGCGTTCCTGATCGAAGCTCCCGCGAAGAACGGCGCAAGCTCCCTGATGTGGATCTCCTTTCGAACGACCGTGCTGGGACTTAAGGCGTGCTTCACGGTTTCCAGCCAATGTTTGGCGGTCTGCTCAAAAGTCAGGTTTGAATCCTCCGAAATGGTCAACGCCCCGACCTGCCCGCGAAGTGCCCTTCTCCTTTCTGCAAGTTTCCGGTCCTTCGTCTGATTTACAGTAAGGGAACGTCGGGAACGTCGAAATTGCTTGCCGCACTGTTGAAGCAAGGCATAGTGACCGCCCGTTAGTTCGGGTCGAGATCACCTTCACGGCCAAATCTGTGGGTTGGTAGCTCAGTCGGTAGAGCAGCGGCCTTTTAAGCCGTTGGTCCCGGGTTCGAGTCCCGGCCAACCCACCAAACAACAACGGAGCCAGGCATGACTTGGGTTTGTATTCTCCGCGGCGGCACGGAGTGCCATTTCCTTCCTGACTTATCGTTGCAGGACTGCGGCGAAGATTAGGTTCCGCAGCACCTCGTTCTTCAGTTTCAGCAGGCGCTTGGCGGAAAGCCGGATTCGAAGGAGGCGCCGGAGCCGGTTCTTGTCCCGAAGATTTCGCCCGTAGAAGAAGTCGATCTCGCTCCGGAACTTGTCCGTGTTGTCGATGTTCCCGATCTCCCGGATCAGATCGAAGTCTTCCTGAAAGAAACTCGGCTTTTTGGAAAGGATCAAGTTGGCCAGCGGCAGCGCATGGCGGTAAAGACAGGGCCGGAATACCGCTCTCTCGTAGTCCGCGTCGCGACAGTGAAACTTCTCGCAGTACGCCTCCTTGAAGGTTTGCGGCCACGCTCCGGATGCCAGACGCATACTCACGACTTTTCCAAAGCGCGCAGCACGGCTAGCCGAGAGATCGCAAGCGGGTAGGTCTCCGCCAGGACCTCGGTCGGATTTCCAGGCTCGACCTCATAGCGCGCAAACCAGAGCGGCACGCGCATCGCCGTCTTCCCGGTGACAATGGGGGTCCCGTATTTGGATTCGAGATCCCGCTTCAGTTCATCCGCTGTCTTTCGGTCGGTTGAATAGCACGGAGCGGCAAGGTGCCAGGGCTTGTTGAAGACTTGGAAATGAATCAGAGCATCCAATTCGCGTCCGGATTGAATGGAGTAGGGATCGACCTCGTTCAGGCGGCAGACGGTTGGATCGGCGGTCTTCATTTCAGGAGCAGGTTCAGGATAAGGTCGTTCGCGTGACTCCGGAGGCTCGTCCGGAACGAAACGCCTCGGCTGAAGTTGCGGTTGGAGGAAGCGCGAACATTCTTGATGAGGCGCCGCACTCGTTTGATCCACGCTTTTCGAGAACGGTATATTCTTGGCAATCACCTTGGAATGCGGCAACGAGAATCTGTGGTCTCCGGGCGACATCCGTGGTCTGCAAACGACTTCCCGGTCACTTCGAGCGACCGGCTCTGCGGAGTTCAGCCAGCCCGCCCTCTGCTTCCGCACGCGGCAGGCCTCCGGCGATCAAGGCTTCATCTCCGAGTTCGAGAAGCCGGCCATAGAAAGCGATGCCCATTTCCACGGCTTCAGCATGCCCCGGCACAGCCTCCAGAAGCGCGAACAGGGCATCCTCCGCCTTGGCGAATTTCCCGGCCTGTTCGTAATAGATCACCATCGCGCCATACGTGCGGGGCGGGAGTTCGTAAGGCTTCAATGCTTCGACGAGTTCCTCGACCGAGGGCGCGAATTCAGCCAGTTCGGTCGGCGGTCCGGACAACTTCAACCCCAGGATCAGGTGCAGCGCTTTGAGGAAGCAGTCGCGGCTCAGATCGAGCCGCTGCTGGGCGGCGCTGACGATTCCCAGTTGCTTGAGCAACGCGGCCATCACCATGCACTTCTCGTGGACAAGCTGGCCATGCTCACCGATTGTCAAGCGTGCCAGAATCTCGCCATCGGAGAGATCCGTGACGGAGTCGGAGCCGACCTCCAGCAGCGTGCGCAGCGCGAGATCGATGCGCCGGATCGCTCCTTCATAATCGCGCGTTTTGACCAGCCCGATGATCTCCGCGACCCAGCGGATGTAGCGTTTGATCCACTCCAGGAGGTAGTCTTGCCGTATCATGGTTCGTAGCGTCGTCGGTGTGCGAACATCGAATCGAAGTTAAATCCGAAATTCAAAATCTGGAATCCGAAATCCAAAACAACAAGCAATATTTGACTCTGACTCAACGAGGCCGCGTGCTCGCGAACGTGCCGGCCAAGCTTGTGCAACCGCTGCAATGGGGTTTCCATACTTGCCGGCCGAAGGCATGGGACAGAAACATTAATTGGTCATGTGAACCGCGCTCGGAACCGCGGATAACGCGGATGGGCGCGGATCCCGAGCGACGACCGTGGCAAATCGTTGGTTCCTTTATCCGCGCAATCCGCGCAATCCGCGGTTAGACATCTTGCGTCATGGAAACTGAAAGCTCGCCGCCCCAGATTCCCGCTCAGGCCGCTCAAGCCCAAAAGGCCAGGCGGTTGCTCCTGCGGGTGGTGTTTCTCTTTTTGCTGATCAATGGGGTGATCCTTTACAGAGTCCTTCAAGAGCCCAAGCCGACTTACAATGGACTCACCGTCGCGGGCTGGTGCAAGCGGATAAACCTCGGGCCATTGGAACCGCAAGTTGTGAATGCTTTCGGGCCCGGCGCCGCATCCCTCTTAGTCGAGGTCGTCGATGCCAAGCGGTCCCTGCTGAAGCGCGGCTGGTCGGCCATCTGGCGAAGAATTCCAGACGCGCTTCGTAAAAAGATTTCGTCGCTGCAACCATACGACGTAGTAGGTGCTCGTGGAACGGCGGTACAATGGCTTATCGAACTGGGTGCCGACGGCAGGGAGGCCATTCCCGGTCTGATGCACATCGCCCAGCACGCGAACGATGTCTATGTCCGTTGCTCGGCCATGTCAGCCCTGAGTTTCGTCGGTGCAGACTCACCGGAGGCTTTGAAGGTTTTGGTCAATCTCCTCAATGATCCAGACGTAGTGATCACCGATAATGCTGCGCTACGTCTAGGTCAAATGGGGCCAGCAGCAAAGAACGCTGTCCCTGCCCTCGCGCGCTACCTCGAGAGCCACCCGCAAGGAAAGCCATTCAACCCAATTACAGCGCTGGGCTACATTGGCCCAACGGCCAGCGAAGGAGTGCCCGCGATCGTGCGGGCGCTGAAGGACCCAGAATTTCACGCCAATTCGCTTTATGCGTTGAACCGGATTGGGGCGGGCGCGGGCGCGGCTGTCCCAAGCCTGGTTCCTTTCCTGGAGCATGAGGACCCGCGTTTCCGCGTCCTGGCTCTGGACACCCTAAGACAACTCGGACCTTTAGCGCGGCCTGCACTGACCGATCTCTTAAATGTCCGCAAAACCAGGATTGGTGTTGAGCGAGTACTCGCTGCGGTTGTGATAGCAAACATCGAACGTGATTCTCGTCTTGCCTTGCCGATTCTGTTGGAGGAATTCGACCGGGGCGGATCAGACGCGGGAGGCTCGTGGCAGCTCCAAGTCCCAAGCTTTACGAGGTCTGAAGTAGCCTCCTATGGCATTCTCTCGCCAGATGCGGCCGCCTGGTTTTTGGGTGACGTCGGGCCTTCTGCAACCAAAGCGCTCCCCAAACTTCGGCAGCTCTTGGCGTCTGTGGATCCCTCGGATCGTCTCATCGCCGCGCGCTCGATTTGGAGGATCGACCAAAACCTCGATCCCATATGGCCAATCGTTAAGGACCTGCTTCAATCGCGAAAGGACCTCTCGGACAAGTTCCACCTCAATCTTGCGCTGCAAATCCTGGTTGAAATCGGTCCTGCCGCCAAACCAATCGTGCCTGCGCTGATCGAATTCATCAAACGAAGCGAGAATCCTTGGAGCGAAAGGCGCGGAGTTCTGAAAGCCCTCCAAAGAATCGATCCAGGCGCTGCGGCCAAGGTTTCGCTTCGTTGAGCCCACGTGCCTCATAAAACGGGAACCACGAAACACACGAAAGCCACGAAAATGAGAGACGCGAGTTGGGACGTGCCCGCCAACACCAAACCAGCCGCGGCCCAGAGATGCCCCTTTTCTTTCGTGTGTTTAGGGTCTGTGCAAAAATAACTTCCGGTTTTGGCGGGAGCGCCGCCTGGCCGGATGCAAGGCGCGAGGAGGGAGCATCCCCGTTTTGGGGCTGTGACCGACGAGCAACGCCGCAGCCGGCCAGGCGCC